>CANHLV010000080.1 GCA_947461495.1 Chitinophagaceae bacterium | reverse complement strand
ATGTTATCTAAATACAAGAAAAAAATAATGCCAACGTTTATTCCTGATAGTATTTTTGAAGCTGTACATGATGGTATGCAAGGTGTTGTTGATAGAGGAACCGGTGCAGGTGCTAAAGTAAAAGATATCGTCATTTGTGGCAAAACTGGTACAGTAGAAAATTATTATAAAGGCGTCAAACAACAAAATCACTCTTTCTTTTGCGGGTTTGCTCCTAGAGACAATCCTAAAATTGCCATTATGTGTGTGGTAGAAAACAGTGGTAGATTCGGAGGCACCTATGCAGCACCGATAGTAGGCCTGATGATTGAAAAATATCTTAAAGATTCCATAACTGATAAAGCAAGATTAGCCAGATTGGAGCAATTGTCTAATCTTAATCTTATGCCTCCCCGCATTTTTTCTGAATTAAGAAAGCAGGACTCAATGAGGCACTCTAAGGATTCAGCGTATTTATTAGCTAAAGGATTCATCAAATTCCTTAGAGATACTGTTGGTATTGATGAAGACCAGTTGGACAAAGATGAATTGGAAAAACTAAAAAAAGAAAAACCTAAAGATTCAAAACCTCAAAAAGATTCGATCATCAAATCATCGGCATTTTTGAATAACGATAAAAAACTAAACAGAAGACCAGATTCTCTAAAAAAGAAAAAAAGAAATTAACAATACCGATTCATGTACGAAAAAAGAGCAGTTATATCAAATGATAAAGATTGGATAATGATTTGGCTTTATGTAATTATCTCCTTGATAGGATTAGTTTGTATTTTTTCTGTGGAATACAAAGCAGATGATGATTTTTTCAAAAGCATGATTGCATTCAAGAAAAATTACAGTAAACAGTTCTTTTATTTAATGATCTGTTTTGTTTTGGCCACCTTTATCTTACTCATGGACAGTAAGTTTTTTACAGCAACACCTAACCTTTTATACGCTTTCGGAGTACTCTTAATGATTGCCACATTTGTAATTGGTAAGACCGTAAATGGGTCCAGAAGCTGGATTCCTCTAGGTTTCATGAATTTACAACCCGTTGAAACCTGCAAAATATTTACGGCATTGGCATTGGCAAAATATTTATCAAGACCTGAAACTGATTTTTCAAAAACAAAATCGCAAATGGTGGCATCAGGTATTTGTTTTCTGCCTGTTATCTTTTCTTTGTTGCAAAATGAAACTGGACTTGCACTAGTTTACTTTACTTTTTTATTACCTATGTACAGAGAAGGATTCCCTCCAATTTATCTTGTTCTTGGCACATCATTAGGTGTTTTACTCGTCATCTCTTTATTGTTTCAAACCTTGCATCTAGTTATTGCATTAACAGTCATTGCCCTCATTTTTTTCTATTTTCTTAGAAGAAAAATTAAAAGGGATAAAGGTATTTTAATCGCCATATTTTTAGGATGGTCGCTTAGTACATGTTTTGTCGGATTAGCAGTGCCTTTCATCTTCAAACATGTATTTCAGAAATACCAGGCAGACAGAATTTTCAGCATGGTGGGAAGAGATAATCCTTATGTTGAACAAGATGCAGCAACCGCCTTGTTATCTGCAACAACCAAGCCTGTGAAAAGCGATAATGAAAATTATAATGTAAAACAATCTAAAATAGCTATTGGTTCGGGTGGTTTGTTTGGAAAAGGATTTATGAAAGGAACTCAAACACAAGGAGATTTCGTTCCGGAACAACATACAGATTTCATTTTTACTTCATTGGGAGAAAGCTTCGGATTTGTTGGTTGTACGATTTTGATGCTGCTTTACCTTGGACTTTTATTGAGAATAGTATTTATTGCCGAACGACAGCGAAGCGCTTTTTCAAGGGTATATGCATATTCGGTAGCAGCCATCATTTTCTTTCACGTGGCTATTAATATTTGTATGACCATTGGCTTGGCTCCGGTAATTGGCATCACTTTGCCTTTAATGAGTTATGGCGGTTCTTCTTTGTTCACATTTACCATTTTAATCTTCATTTTAATTCGGTTAGACGCCGACAGACAAATGGTACTTCGTTAAATCTTTTTAACAAATCAATTTATTCTTTCGGTTTTTGTGCAATTCCGATTTCTATTGCATCAAGGCGCAGCACAAAAAAAATTGAAATATGAAATGCCCCAAAAAAATGCTAAAACCAAAAGGTAATGAGAATTAAGGGTACAACATGTGACAATAATCTAAATTTAAAAACAACAAACATGAAAAGATTAATTCTAATTGCCGTTTTATTTTATTCCGGCCACGTATTCGCACAAAAAAAAGATACAGTTTATGCAAATGCAAGTTTAACTAATGCCACCGTCTATTTCGGATATGGCGCAGATCTCAAACACACCGGCAAAGCCAATCTAGTTTCCGGTATGCAGCAATTAATTTTCAGCAATGTTTCCTTATACCCGGATATAAACACTTTGCAAATCTCCTGCCCTGAAAATGTAACGATTCTTTCCTATTCACATAGAATATACAGTAAACCTCCTGTTATTGTTCCACCTCCCACTTATCAGAAATCTTACGATTCCATAAAAGCCTATCAAAAACAAATCGCCGCTCATTCTAATGAACAGAACATCAAGAATGATATGGTACTAAGAATCACCAAGCTGATTGAAAACAATTTTATTACTCCTGAAAAAAAGAACATCAGTAGCGAGGAGCTGATTAAATTGACAGCATATTATACCGATAAGGTTAGTGTGTTGAAACAACAAGTATTCGAACTCGAAGAAAAGAAAAACATTATTACAGAACTTATAGACGCCATACAAGACCGATTGAATCAATTGTCACAGGAATTCAAGCCTGTTGAACAGTCGAAACCTGTCGGTCAACTTATTTTGCAAGTCATGTCTAAAACAGCCGGACCTGTTGATGTTGATTTCAACTATTTCACTCGAAACGCTGGTTGGGTGCCAACATATGATATAAGGGTTAAAACAATCGACAATTCATTCAAACTGGTTTACAAAGCGATGGTTTCGCAAACAACAGGATTGAACTGGAGTGGCGTGAAACTTAATTTGAGTACCAGTAATCCTAATCAAGGAAATACAATCCCTGTTTTGTCTCCTCTTTATTTACAGTTATATGCACCAGTTGTATATGCACAGGTTGCTGATGCCGTAACTGCTTATTCTATGGCTGCACCAAGTCTTGAAGAAGTGGAAGTAGTATCTGCTAAAGGAGTAAGAAAAGAAAAAAGTTTGGGTTATGCTACACAAAAACTTGAAGTAAAAGATTTCCTCACCCTTAAGGAAAGCCAGTTGAACACCAATTTTGAAATCGACTTGCCTTATGACATTCCCAGTGACGGTATCGCCTACAGTGTGAATATCAAAGATGAGATGATTCCAGCAACTTATCAGCATATTGCGATTCCAAAGCTAGACAATGATGCGTTTCTTATCGCAAAAATCAGCAACTGGGACAGCTTGAGTCTGTTGCCAGGTAATGCAAACATTATCATGGACAATGTTTATATCGGAAAATCATATCTTAATCCCAATACCACAGATGACACACTCAGCATATCCATGGGAAGAGACAAACGGATAGCCATCAATAGAAAATTAGTAAAAGAATACAATAAAGTAAAACGTAATGATTCCAAGATAGAATCTTTTACTTATGAAATCACAGTGAAGAATAACAAAAAACAAGCTATAGATATGAATCTTTCTGATCAATTTCCGATTAGCCAGACAAAAGAAATTGAAGTGACGCTTACAGATTCAGGTGATGCTGAAGTTGACAATGAAACAGGATTCCTAAAATGGAATGTGAAATTAAAACCCGGTGAAAGCAAAAAATACAGATTCAGTTATCAGGTGAAATATCCGAAGGACAGAATCTTGCAAGAGTTAAAATAACAGATAAAAAAGGCATCAATTTTTCCTGGCTATAATATTAATTTATAGTCGGGAAAAATTGATGTTATTTTAAATGTTTCTGATTTTTATACTGATATTTTTGGGTGCAACTTCATCTCCTCCAAAATATGGGTATTGTTGAAATCCTCTTGCGGTTGAAGCTGTTAAGCCTCTGGGTAATGTTACGGTTACTCCGTTTGCTGTAATCAAATAATTGGCTCCATTTAATTTAATAGAACATGTTATATCTGTATTAAATGGAATTGATGTTATTTCCTGTGAATATCTTACGCCTGATTTATAGACGTATCCAAAAAGTCTTAATGCACCATCACTCCATCTCCATCCTATTCTTGCGCTGTTAAATTGATTATTAATTCCTTCCGAAAAGCCATATAATTTATTGATATCATACTGATTAACAGGATTTACTGTTTGATAAATCGCACTCGTATCAAATCTTGCAACAAATTTCATTTCGGAGGTTGTCACTGATTTTAAAATGCTTTGATCACAATAATTATTTCCTTTCCTGATTAAATAGGTTGTAAATGTTGTTGGCGCAGTTACGCTATTTATCTGCTCAGCAGTTTTTAAATTTTCATGCTGAAGCAATTCTTGTGAGTTTTGCTTGGTGCAACTGATTAAAATAAATGATAAAAAACAGATTGTGTAGAGTTGTTTGTACATCTTATTAAAAATAAAAGATAAAATATTGAAGTTTAAAGATAAATTAATATTTGAAATTCTAAAGATGAATCAAAAAATAACAGTTAATAACATTCGCTTAATAATTAGTTAACAAACAGGTAATCTAACATAAATTGATTTTCATCATACAATGTTTTCTTTTGCATCTTAAATTTCATAGTATGCTTAAGAAAATTATTTTCAGTCTATTTGTATTATTTTTTTCTTTACAAATTCAAGCCCAGAAAGCAAAAATTACCGGTAAAGTATTGAGCAGTAAAACTGGCGAAGCCCTTATTGGTGCTACAATTACGTTGGATGGTGCAAAGAAAACTGTAAAAACAGATCAGAATGGTTTTTATTCAATATCAGGATTAGACAAGGGCAGTTATCAGATTACTGCAACCTATGTTTCTTACTCTAAAAAAACTCTTTCAGGTGTTGAAGTAAAAGAAAATGAAGTGGTTACTCAGGATATTGTGATGGAAAAAGCTGGCGATATGAGTGCTGTGGTAGTTAAAAGTAGTGGTGGATTGAGCAAACCAAAAGAAACGGTAAGTTCATTACTGATAGCACAAAAAAACAGTGCAAGTGTAAGTGATGGTATATCAGCAGAGACAATCAAAAGAACACCTGACAGAAATACCGGTGATATTTTAAAAAGAGTTAGTGGTGCCAGTTTGCAGGAAGATAAATTTGCTGTCATCAGAGGCTTGAATGACAGATACAACGCCGCTTATTTAAATGGCGCTCCTTTGCCTAGTTCTGAAAGTGATAGAAAGGCTTTTGCTTTTGATATCTTTCCAGCCAATATGTTAGATAATCTTATTATCTACAAAACAGCTACACCAGACATGCCTGCTGAATTTGCGGGTGGTCAAATCGTCATCAACACCAAAGGCATTCCTACAGAAAATTTCCAATCTATTTCGTTTGGTACTGGTGTAAATACCTTAGCTACAAAAAACGATAGAAAATATTATGAAGGTGGTCAATGGGATTTCTTAGGCATTGACAATACAAGAAAATTGCCTTCAAATATGCCTGATATTACAACATTTAAGGCTTTAAGTACAAATGACAGAATAGGCTATGCCAGAAGTTTCCAACCTAAAAACTGGGGATTGATGAGTAGAAACTGGGCCCCTAATTCAAGTTTTCAATTTATTTTAGGAAGGAACTACCAGCGCAAAGAAAAAGATTTCTTGGGGATGATATTATCGGTTACTTACAATAAAAATTTAACGAGCAATAATGGCGATCGTACTTTTTATGCTCAAGAATATGATCAAGCTCCAATCTCAGTATACAATGAAGTTACTTACAATACACAAACTTTGTTAGGTGCCATTGCTAATTTCTCATTGAAATTTAATAACAATAACAACATCAGTTTTAAAAATATTTTAAGCATCAATTCGGACGACAGGGTGATTACCAGAGAAGGAAATGATGATATTATCAACGAGCCTAGTAGATACATGAAATCTTATGCACTCTGGTTTACTAGCAATAATATCTATTCCTCTCAATTAATTGGTGAACATTATTTGTCATCATCTAAAATCAAAATCAATTGGGTAGCATCTTATTCTGGCATCAAAAGAGAAGTGCCTGCTTTAAGAAGAATGGTATTCGACAGCTCAGCCGGAGCTTCTAGCTATAATGCTAAATTATTCGATACCAATCCTGTAGACAATGACAATACCGCTGGATTAACTTTCTATTCCACCAACAAAGAAAAGGTATATAATGCTAGAATTGATTTTTCACGCAATGTAAAATTCTCTGAAAAGATTCAATCTTTATTCAAAGTTGGCGCGTACTATCAATCAAGAGAAAGAGCATTCAACCCAAGATTACTTGCTTTCTGCAACTACAATTCCTCAAAATTCGACATGAATTTATTGACTTTGTCTCCCGATATAATTTTCAACAATGGTAATATGGGAAATGTTGCCGGCGGTAAAACAGGTTTCATTTTAAAAGACATAACAGAGATTCGTGATTTGTACACAGCAAGCACAAAACTTTTTTCATACTATGCCATGGCTGATCAACGTTTTGGAAAAAAACTAAGATTGATTTATGGTGTAAGAGTTGAAGATTTTAATCAGAAATTAAATGCTGAATACAATCAGTTTACACCGATAAGAATCAACACTTCTAAATTAGATGTACTGCCTTCGTTGAACATTGTGTATTCACTAAACACCAAACAAAACCTGCGTTTGTGCTATTCTAAAACATTGAACAGACCTGAGTTTAGAGAATTAGCACCATTCCTATTCCGTGATTATACGATTAAATATTCTGTATTTGGAGATACTACACTTAGAAGAGCTGCTGTTGAAAACTATGATATACGTTACGAATTCTATCCAGGTAAAGCACAAATATTATCTGCTTCTGTTTTCTATAAAAAATTCACAGATCCTATTGAGTTGATTTCGGTTACCAATCAGGACAAAACCTTATCCTACAGGAATACACCTTCTGCAGAAATCAGAGGTGCTGAATTTGAAGTTCGTAGTTTATTGGGAACTTTATTTCAAGCGGGTTCACATTCTATCTGGAACAAACTTACTTTATTTGGAAACGTAACTTTGATCCAATCAAAAGTGAATTTACAAGTTACAGATACCACTAATTTTTATTACAGTAAAGGCCGTGTGATGCAAGGTCAATCACCTTATGTAATCAACGCAGGTATCACTTACAATAACGAGAAGCAGAACATTACTTCAACACTTTCTGCAAACAGATACGGTCAGCGTATATTCTTAGCCAGTAACGGAGATGCATTACAAAATGGTGTTTTGATCGAGCCAAACCTCTGGGAAAATGGAAGAACACAATTGGATTTTCAAATCACAAAATCATTCCCTGATAAAAACATCGATTTAAAGTTGAATGTGAAAGACATTTTAGCTCAAAAATTATTCTTCTTTGAAGATT
>CANHLV010000079.1 GCA_947461495.1 Chitinophagaceae bacterium | reverse complement strand
TACCTGCTAGAATCTGTTGGATAGGTCAAGGTGAAAGAGAAAAAGCTGGATTGGCTTTTAATGAATTAGTAAGAACGGGAAAAGTAAAAGCACCGATTGTAATAGGAAGGGATCATTTGGATACGGGTTCTGTGGCAAGTCCAAATCGTGAGACTGAAGCAATGCTCGACGGTAGTGATGCTGTAGCAGATTGGCCTATTTTAAATGCGTTAGTAAATACTGCAGGCGGCGCCAGTTGGGTGTCATTGCATCATGGCGGTGGAGTAGGTATGGGCTATAGCATTCATGCAGGAATGGTAATCGTTGCTGATGGAACGGAAGAAGCGGCTAAACGATTAGGACGAGTATTAAGAAATGATCCTGGAATGGGGGTTATTCGTCATGCTGATGCAGGATATGAGCTCGCTATTAAAACAGCAAAAGATAATAATCTCGATATAAAAGAAAGATTGAAATAATTACTTTACAATAATTTCTGACTAGTCCTGAAAAAACGATACAGTTTTAAAGTAATAAAAATAGCCATGACAAATTTGCCATGGCTATTTTATTTAATTATCGAATTTAAAAATTAATGCCCAAACCTAAATTGACATCCAATACGCTCATGTTCTGTTCCACTTTTACATACTCTTCAGTTCCACCATTTGAGAATGGACCAAAATTCCAACTTGGTTTCATGTGATTGTAATAAATGTTTGTAAACAAACAAGTATTTTCATTGAAGTTGTAACGTAATGCCGTTCCATATTGCCAAGTAAAAGCTTCGTTCCATTTTTCATTGGTAATTTGTGTATTAGACAAACTAAATACAGGAGAGTTGGCTTCAGCAACACCAGCCATCAATTTGAAATCCATCAATACTTTATCTGATAAATTTACCGTAGCCATTGGGCCGGCTAAAATCCCATAGTATTGATAATGATCCACAGATAAATTAGGTTCAGTGTAATACTTTTTGATTTCATCTATATTCAATTTATGTCTTGAATATAATATAGTAGAAGTCAAACCGAAATTTTCACTTGCCTGATAGTTGAAATTCAAATTTAAGTTGTAACCAAATCTAGCAAATCCTGCTTTTTCAGAATTGATATCTTTTTTAGCAAATTTTCCAACTGGAAATGAAGGGCCGCCGGTTAATGCAATTACAAACTTCTTATCAGATTTTGTTTTTGTAGTTAATTGTGCAAAACCAACAACGCTCACCAGCATTGTTAAGGTAATAATAAACAGTTGTTTTTTCATGTTGATTTTTTTTAGTGTAAGAATTAATTTACGATGTAAAAATATGCTCAGTAATATGCCCGTGAAATGACCATAATCTTGATTTATTTGATTTGTATCATTTTTACAGGCTTATTAAATCATAAACAATCCCTCTTTCCAATATTAGAATTGCTTGCAGAAGGAACGAATTATTTCATCATTGGATAATCAATATAATTTGTATGATGATGACCTACTGGTATATTTAACCTGGAGAGAAATTGATGAATATCATTTTATTGAATAGTCAAAATCATTAATTAAAGAATATGAGTGCCACATATTTGTAAAGTCATTTTTCATTACTTATTACAAAACGAAAAATCATGACTTATCACAATTCATATTATATGGTAAACAAACAGCAGCAATTAATAAAAGTGATTAATTTTTATGAGAAGCAAATTGAAGTGTTAGATAATATGCTGATTGAAATAACAGAAAGATATAAAAATTCAGAAAACAAAAATGAAAAGGAGGATTTCCATAAAAGATTTGCTGAAAAGCAAATTTTAATAAACGATTTGAAAACCAACCTTTATGCCAACAACGTTTTACTCACTGCAGATATAGCACAAAACCAAGGTAGAATGGCAGATAAATATCTTTATCAAAACATAAAAATTGAAGAGGAAGTAGCTCAATTTGAAAAAGAAATCAATGAATTAAATAAAGATTTTAAAAATTATTTAATAGAGAATTTGTAACCGAATTAAATCCCTTGAAAGCTAAAAAGTCGCCCAATTTTGGACGACTTTTTTATAATAATGTGATAAGAATTTATTGAAGTTTTGCCAGCCATAATGAAGCATTCATAAATTGAGCAACATGAGAATAAAGGCTCCATCCAACATAAAGTGTATTTCCTGGAGCTCCAGTACCATCATCAAATGGAGAGCTATCAGTTACACAATACACGCGGCCTGATCCATAAGTTGATGAAGCTGCCATTACTTTGGTGGTAGTTGTTTGTGCTGTACTATTTTGCCAGAATAAACCTTGAACGGTAGGGTTTACAGTTGGTTGTAATGAAAGGGTAGCGCCATTGTGGAAATCTAATTTGGTTACAGCTCCAGATAAGCCATTGATTAAAGGGTTTGTAGAGCTGTTGGCACGAACATTAGTACTTAACTGAGTGATGTTAGTCAAGTCAAACTTGAATCCAAATGGGTTGGCAACAACTCCGTTTGAAGTCATCAGATCATTCCAAATTGCAGGAGAATCCCAACCATCATTATTTCTGTCTGAAATCGTGTGATCTCCAATCATGAACAAACCGCCGCCATTTTGAACAAAAGCCAAAATTGCTTGTTTTTCAGCAGTTGTAAATCTGATATTAGGTTCATCAACTACGAATACATTATAGTTCTTTAAATCTTGTGGGTTTGTTGTTACACCATAAGTGATCAATCCGGTTGAAGGTAAAGTTTCAACAATTTGTCCTTGTTTGGCCAATGCAATACCCCAACTGGATAAAGCGCCAGTCCAATATGTAACACTTGTTGTAGAAGTAACAGTAGATTGCAATGGAGTTGGAATTCTTTGAGGGTTGCTGTTGTCTTGGTCAATAACCCAATCTGCGTTTCCTGCAGTTTCTGCCTGAGAAGCATCAAAAAGAAATTTCTTAACAGCAAGGGCATTACTGGTGTTTTGACCTTTAATTGGAACTATAACACCAGAATTGTTGTCCGTAACTAAAGTAGTTTCAGATTGTTTTGAACAAGAAAATAATACAATTGAAATAGCGAGAATAGTAGAGAATTTCCTAAGCTTCATAGATTTAATTTTAGGTCGTAAAAGTAAACAAAATAATATACTTTCAGAGATATATCAAAATTCATTTTTAATTTAATTAAAATATACGACTAGTGCTTTTTTATCTATTTGTTAATAATCAATTATCAATCTATTAATGCAAACTTTCTGAAAAAAATATTTACCTCATGAACTCAACATATAATGAAATTGGACTTACCGACGATGAAATCAAGGTAAGTCTTGCTAAAAATGGTTCCAATAGTCTAGAATTAAAACAAGAAAGCGTATTTACAGATGTACTTAAAGGGATAGTTTTAGAGCCCATGTTTGTCATTTTATTGATTACCTGCATTATCTATTTTTCATTGGGTCAACAAAAAGAAGGCATCATCATGATGATTTCACTTTTTATTGTTGCAGGCATCTCATTTTTCCAAGATTTTAGAAGTAGAAATGCAGTAAAGGCGCTTCAAAAAATTTCACAGGCAAAAGCAAAAGTAAAACGAAACGGAAAATTTGAAGCTATAGATATTGATGAAATTGTAACAGGTGATTTGTTATTTCTGGAGGAAGGGGAAATTATAGCCGCAGATGGCTTGATTGTAAAAGCAAGTGACTTCTCCTTAAACGAATCTATTCTTACCGGAGAAGCATTTCCAGTTTCAAAATCAGCAGAAAATAAAGCAGAAGTTTATAGAGGTACCATGGTTGTAACGGGAAGCGCAGTTGTTATTGTAAATGCAGTTGGTACTAAAACAATGTTTGGGAAAATAGGTTATTCCTTATCAAACATTACCATTCCAAAGACGCCTTTACAAAAACAAATTCACGATTTTGTAAAATACATGGTGGTGATAGGTTTTTGCGCATTTCTATTAATTGTTTTCTTGAATTACTATCATTCTCATGACTTCATCAAATCATTTTTGAATGGATTGACATTAGCCATGAGTATTCTTCCTGAAGAGATTCCAGTTGCATTCAGCACGTTTCAGGCTTTGGGTGCTTACCGATTATTGAAAAAAAACAATATCATTGTTAAGCAACCTCAATACGTTGAAACGCTTGGCGCAGCAACCGTGATTTGCGCTGACAAAACAGGTACACTTACTCAAAACAAAATGAGCATTTCGGGTATTTATGATTTAGAAAATCGAATGAATCATTCAATTGATACAATTAGTCAATTGCCACTCAAAATTATTGAATATGCCATGTGGAGCAGCGAAGTAGTTCCATTCGACCCGATGGAGAAAACTATACATGAATTATATACCAAAATAGCAGCAACAGATAACCGAAAAATATTTAATCAGATTCATGAATATCCATTAGGAGGAAAGCCACCATTTATGACGCATATTTTTTCTGATGGAAACAAATTTATCATTGCAGCTAAAGGAGCACCAGAAGCGATAGCACGTCAAAGTAAGTTATCTGAATCTGATTTAAAATTGATACTGAATCAGGCAAATGAATATGCCCAAAAAGGATACCGTGTTCTCGCTATTGGTGAAGGAAAATGGAACGAAACAAAATGGCCTGTAGCACAAGAAGAATTTAATTTTGAATTCTTGGGCTTAATCGCATTTCAAGATCCACCGAAAGAAAACATTGTCGAAACCATTAAGCAATTTCATCAGGCTGGTATCTCTTTAAAGATGATAACGGGTGATTTTCCAAAAACGGCATTGGCCATTGCTTCACAAATTGGACTTTCAGCAAATAAGGAAGTACTGACCGGAAATGAGATATTGACTTATGACAATAATACATTGAAAGAAAAAGTAAAGACTGTTGACATATTTGCCAGAATGTTCCCCGAAGCGAAATTGAAAGTAATAGATGCTTTGAAAGAAAATGGAGAAGTTGTAGCCATGACGGGTGATGGTGTAAATGACGGTCCTGCATTAAAATCGGCACATATTGGAATTGCTATGGGATCACGTGGGAGTGAAGTGGCTAAATCTGCAGCAGCTTTGATATTAACGGATGATGATTTGTCGCACATGGTTGATGCTGTTGCATCAGGAAGAAAAATCTATGATAATCTAAAAAAAGCCATTCAATATATTGTTTCCATACACATTCCTATTATTTTGATTGTAGCCTTGCCATTAATTTTTGCTTGGCGTTTTACAACTATTTTTACCCCTGTGCATGTTATTTTTCTTGAATTGATTATGGGACCAACCTGTTCTATCATTTATGAAAATGAACCAATGGAACCAGGTACAATGCAACGAAAACCATTGATTATGGGAACCAGCTTTTTGTCGTTCAGGCAATTGTCAATGAGTCTATTTCAAGGTTTGTTCATTACAGGAGGTTGTTTGTTACTTGGTTTTTATTATTTGCAACATCAAGCTTCAAATGAAACCGTAAGGACATTTATTTTCATCACTTTACTTTTCAGTAATATTTTTCTAACATTGATAAACAGGTCTTTTCGATTCACAATTTTAAAAACGATTTCCTATAAAAACAATCTTGTTATAGTCATACTACTTTTTTCAATGCTGATGATTTTCCTTTTTTTGTTTGTGCCATACCTTAGATCTATTTTCGGTTTATCACTTTTGTCATTTAGTGAAATATTTATTTGCATACTTGTCGCTTTGATTTCAACGATCTGGATAGAGGTATTTAAATATTTCAGATACAGAAAGTCTGATTAATGTTTCAAGTAATTGGCGATTAAGCTACTTTTGCTTTTCATATTTTATTATGATTGATACTCATTCAATAATTGAAGTTAAAAACTTACAGCTTTCACTTGCCGGCAATATTGCAATTGATGGCATCAATCATGTTTTTCAATTGAACAAAAACATTGGTATTATAGGTGAAACGGGTTCCGGCAAAAGTAGTTTGTTACGTTTGATAGCAGGATTGGAACAAGCTGACCAAGGAGCTGTTTTTTTTAATAGTGAAAGAGTGTTAGGCGCCAATGAAAAACTAATTCCGGGTCATCCTAAAATTGCGTATTTAAGTCAGCATTATGAGCTGAGAAATAATTACAGGATTGAAGAAATCCTTTCCTACAACAATCTTATTGAAGACGAAACAGCAAATTCAATTTACAAACTCTGTGAAATTGATCATTTGTATAAAAGATGGTCGGATGAACTTTCAGGAGGCGAAAAGCAACGAGTGGCATTGGCTTCTTTATTAACACAAGAGCCTGAAGTGTTATTATTAGACGAGCCTTTTTCAAATCTGGATATCATTCATAAAAGAAAACTGCTTAGTTTGTTGAGAAATATTCAAGCAGTAACAGGTGTTTCTTTTATAACAGTGTCCCATGATGTTCAGGATATACTTTCCTGGTCGGATGAAATCATCATCATGCAAAAAGGAAAAATCGTACAAAGTGGAACACCAGATATTTTGTACCATCAACCCGTAAATGAATATTGTGCAGCATTACTCGGATATTATCAATTACTAAACAATACGAAACAATTGTTTTTTGATATTACTAAAACGATTGATTCTGACAATGAAAAATCAGTGCTCATCAGACCCGGATATTTTTCGTTTACAGAAAGCCAACAGAATAGCCACATGGGAACAATCAAGCATATCGAATTCTTCGGAAACTATTATCTGGTAGAAGTGCTAATTGGTAATTTGAGTATATTGATTTCTTCACCCACAATAAATAAAGCCATAGGAGAGGAGGTTTTCTTGATTTCAAATTTTGATAAATACTGGTTTTTATAATCCACAACAGACACAAATAAGTAGACTTACTTAGCCACAGACATAGGAAACACCCAATTTTATGATTTGAATCATAAAAGGGTATGATTTATTTTGAATAACAAGTAGTTTTAATTCCGCTTGATTCAATATCGAAAATAAACAGCCCGTAGTAAGTACCAATTTGTTCCTGTGAAAAACTAAATAAAACGATTTAATAACTATCAACAAAAAGCAAACTCAAAAATGGGTTTGCTTTTTGTCTTTAATAGAAGTCAGCTACATAATATCTGTTAGATTAAGTGAAAATACTTACGTGGATTAATATTAAATACCTCAATATTAAAAACTTATGATTCTGGTCACAATTAAATTTTTAATCGAGCGTATAATATGCAAGCAGGGTATTTATCCATTATCCAAAAAAAGAACCTGTTTTTAGTGACCTATGAAAACTATTCTATTCTATCCAATCCAATGAAAAGATCCATGGCTTCCTTATCCTATTGAAAAGTACAACAACTACTTTACATAACTGGAGCCATAACAAAAAACCCCGACTGATCATCGGGGTTTTTGATTAAAGGGAAATTCAAAAGCAAAAAGTAAAAATTTAAAATAGAGAATTGAGGATGTCGCAGTTTTTTAATTTTAAATTTTTAATTTTTATTACGCAACGTCCCTTTCAGGAGACATTGCTGAGAAATCACATTCGTGAATTCGTGGTTACAACCTTCGCCTCAATTATTTTGAATTTTTAATTTTCAATTTTGAATTTAAATTACGCAACGTCCCTTTCAGGAGACATTGCTGAGAAATCACATTCGTGAATTCGTGGTTA
>CANHLV010000078.1 GCA_947461495.1 Chitinophagaceae bacterium | reverse complement strand
CCTATCACATTTTTGTGTGGTATCAGAATCAATGTTGGAAGATCAGGAAGAAATTTTAGAATTGATATTTCCACATATCTCTCATTTGCACGCAAGAATAGGATTCGAGCAAGGTCCGCAAGTAAACGATCCTAAAGCGCCAGAATGGGATATGCATGTAAAAAGATTTATCAACTGGTGGCAAAAGATAATAGAATTGAAACAAAAAACAAGTCAGCAATTATTTACTATCACACCTGAATTTGGCCCTGTGCCATATATGCCTATGCTACCATTTACACAAGAAACTACAAGTGTGCAATGGGAAAATAATTTATTTATCAAGAAATTGATGCAAAGCAAATTTTTGTAATCTCCGCCCACCGTTGAAACGGTGGGCTAAATAGAATAAGGGTGCAATAAAAATCTTTGAAAAAATAAGTCTATTATTTGTGATGTTAGTCCACGGTTTCAACCGTGGGAGGGAATGTAATTTATTTCTCCACCCACCGTTGAAACGGTGGGCTAAAATAGAATGTCGGTGAAATGAAATTGATAAAATATAAGGTAGGTATTTATATTATTAGCCCACGGTTTCAACCGTGGGATTAATCCCAATACATCTATTTTAAAGGTCCGATTCAATCCCAATCCTCATTTTTTATTGCATTTCGAAACCAAATATTCTCCCAATCGGTTTCATTAACCCCTCAAACCTCACTACCTTTGCGGTCAAATTTTTTGTAATGCTTGATACTATTGAATCTGCACTTGAAGACATCCGCAACGGCAAATTACTTATTGTTGTTGATGATGAAGATCGTGAAAATGAAGGCGATTTTGTAACTGCTGCTGCCAATGTTACACCCGAAGTCATCAATTTCATGAGTACTCACGGACGTGGATTGATATGTGCTTCTATTACCGAAGAACGTTGCGCAGAGTTGAATTTGCAACCCATGGTTAGTGATAATACTTCTCTGCATGAAACTGCTTTTACGGTAAGTGTGGATTTAATCGGACAAGGTTGTACAACAGGGATTTCTGCACACGATAGAGCGAAGACTATACAGGCTCTTGTCAATAAAGATACAAGGCCAGAAGATTTAGGAAGGCCTGGACATATCTTCCCGTTGAAGGCAAAAAGGGGTGGTGTGCTCAGAAGAGCAGGTCATACAGAAGCAACTATCGATTTGGCAAAGCTTGCCGGTTTTGAACCCGCAGGTGCTCTTGTTGAAATCATGAACGAAGATGGCTCAATGGCTCGATTGCCGGAATTGATAGAAATTGCAAAGAGATTTGATTTGAAAATAATATCTATTAAAGATTTGATTGCCTATAGATTAGAAAAAGAAACGCTAATTAAAGAAGAGGTAAAAGTTTTGATGCCAACCATCTATGGCGATTTTGAATTGATTGCATTTACACAACTAAATACAGGCGAAACCCATCTCGCACTTAAAAAAGGAAACTGGCAAAAAGATGAACCCGTAATGGTTCGAGTACATAGTAGTTGCATGACGGGTGATATTTTGGGCTCTCTCAGATGTGATTGCGGCGATCAGCTTCACCATGCCATGCAGATGATTGAAAAAGAAGGAAAAGGGCTTATTCTTTATATGAATCAAGAGGGTAGAGGCATCGGCCTTATCAATAAATTAAAAGCCTATAAATTACAGGAACAGGGTTTAGATACCGTAGAAGCCAATATCAAATTGGGTTTTGGAATGGACGAAAGAGACTATGGAATAGGTGCTCAAATTTTACGTCAAATGGGAATCACAAAAATGATGCTGATTACCAATAATCCTAAGAAAAGAGTGGGGATGCTTGGCTATGGTTTGGAAGTAATCAAAACACTTCCTATAGAAATCACTCCTAACATTCACAATGAAAAATACTTGTTTACCAAGCGTGATAAACTGGGGCATGAAATACTAAAAGGTCATTAATCCTCTTCAGGCTTTTTAGCCGGCATGTTGTTGATCCTGTCTTCTTCAGCAATTTTCTTTCGACTTTTAAAAATGTCTGAAATTTTGTTAATGTCTTTACGGTAAGAGAGCTGCAAACCTGAACGATTTCTTTGGTTGAAACTGAAATCAATACTGCTTTTATTGAAGCCCACTACACGAACCGTCCCGTCCTTGTTGATCAACCACTCTATAGTGATATCTGGAGTTAGTAATCCTTTTTGCTGCACATAATTGGGATTGTTATAATCAAGATTTCCTCCAACTAAAACAATTAATCTATTGTTGAGTAATATCTTTAAACCGGCTCTGATATTGGCTTGAAGCAATGAAGCACTTTTTTGTAAATCCAATGTAGGGTTTATGTCAATATATGTCGACAAAATTCCTTTTGTCGCCTTTTCAAGTTCCTTATTGAAAAAGTTGGTTAACAAGTTGCTGATCACACCTCCAATAGTACTTGTAATCAGTGTA
Organism: Chitinophagaceae bacterium; assembly: GCA_947461495.1. GTDB lineage: Bacteria > Bacteroidota > Bacteroidia > Chitinophagales > Chitinophagaceae > Ferruginibacter. The sequence continues at coordinate 5,171 of CANHLV010000078.1, read as the reverse complement.
CTGGCATTACCTTGTGAAAGGAAATTCTGCTCACTGGTGATAAAAGTATTGAACAACAATAAACTAGCCACTTGTTTGTTCATTTCATTTTCGTCATTTTTGAAATCAGCCAGCCGCTTTGTGATGATGTCGTCTCTTTTAGCTTCACTTTTTTCAGGTAATTCAAAATCAAATGTCACAGTAGGATTTTGTAAAATCCCATTAAGATGAGAAATAATAGTTACATCTTCTTTCTGTTTGAACCCACCTGTAGTGGAAAGACTGCTGATATCAACATTTTTGGCGAGATATTCTGCATCAATATCTATTATCGCCTGATAAGGATCTCCATTCCAGGTTAGGGTACCTCGGTTTAGGGTGAATGGCTTCTTTAAAAAGGTTTGAAAATTAAAAGTATATTCCCCTTTTGTCAGTTTATAAGTTCCCAAAATGGAAAGTGGTTCAATATTGCCCACTCTGATACTGATTACACCGTTACCTTGTCCTTTTATGATATCTCCTGTTTCTTCATCAAGAATCACATCAACCTTGCAACTGGGGTTAGCATTGATTTTTAAATTCACAACAATGTTCGTCTTTTCCGAAGTTTTTACTTCTTCCATTTTTTTTCCAAACTGAACAAATTCAATATAGTCAATGGTGTTACTTTCTTTGCCTTCTGATGTTGGAATATAAATGTGGCTACTATCGACTTCATTGGGAGCGCCATCAATATTTAGCTGTAAATTAGTTAATGGTCCGTTTATACTCATGTTTGCTCTACCAACGACATTTCCGTAAAACTGTGAGTTATCAAATTTATTCGTGTTCAACAAAGAAAGTTTGGAGGTCTGTAATTCAAGTTTGTCAAAATAAAAATTATCAAAAAAAGTATGATGAATTTTCCCATTAATTACAGCCGAATTATTAAGTGAGTCTTTTATTTGTAACAGCGAAAGTTTAATTAGATCTTTATCAAATATGATGGTTTGGTTGTTGAGGAAATACCTGCATTGGGTATAATCAACTTTCATTGAAGCATTTTTAACGTCTACGGTACCCGCTATGTATTGATGTTCATCGTTACCTGATAACACTAAATGTGATACGGCATTTCCTTCAATGGTACTGAAAATATCATTCAGATAAGGTTCCAGGATATTTAAATTAATTTTTTCTCCATCTAAAATGGTATAGAGTTTATTATTGCTTGAATCTTTGTAATTATAACTGCCATTGATTACAAAAATATTTGCAGTATCATTGGATTTTGACTGAAAATTGATAAGCCCAGTTTGTGTATTGGCATCACCGGATAAATTGATATTACCAATGTATTTTTCTTCGAGACGAAGACTATCGGCTTTGCCTTTAAAGTTAAATCGTGTTTTTCCAAGCGGATCTGAAATGATACCGATGCCTGATAACCTTCCACTAACACTTGGATTAGTGAATGCAAATGGAACAAAATCTTCAAGATTTACATCAGATAGTTTTGCTATTAAATGCGATTGGTTAGTGATGTCATCAAGTTCAGATTTTATTTCAATTTTTTGATTGCCATTTGAGAATGCGACATCATTAGCGGTAATCAAATCTTTTCTAATGGTCAATTCCCCATCTTTATTTAATAGCCATTTTTTATCTTTTATGATGAATGATGAAGGATAGAAATGAATCTTTGCACCGTCGGAATAAGTTTGGATGCTTGCATTTAAATCTGCATTGTTTAACGTTTCTGATGCACTGGTTTTGAGGTGAATTTCGGTATTGTCATTATTGGCAATCAATTGCAATTTGGTTTCGGGCAAATGAAAACTGTCTGAAATGGCAATATCTCCAATAGAAATATCTGTCTTGAGGGTGTCTTGGCTTCCATTTCCTGTAATGATGATGTCACTAAACTTTTTTTCTTTGTACCCAAACTCAGGAATATCGCCCTTAATACTTAATTCATTTTTCGAAAGATTCAGATGCCCACTGATAAAGGCATCGTTTCCTCCATTTATTTTTTTTTCGAACAATTGCAGGTAGGGTTCAATATTATTGGTTTTCAATCGAAAAGCAAAATCCTGATTACTCAGATTATAAGTTGGTTTGTTGATATAAGTTGGGTAGTATTTACTCAGAAATAATTTAAAGGCGTCGGGTAATTCCTGGATTTTATATTCACCTTCTATTTCTGCCTCAAGTTCGTTGGTGTTTAACAGTAATGATTTTTGATTGCCTTTTTTTGAAGAACTAAGTGTAAGCTGGTTAAATGAAAGTGGCATGTTATCGTTCATCAACTCAGCTTCGTATATTTTCGCTTCGCCTAAAAAATTATCAATATTGTTGCCGGTGAAATTCAGAGCAACCTTTCCGCTTAGATTTAAATTTTGATCTGTTAATTTGATGTTTTTCAAATTCGCATGTTCTATTTCAGCATTTAGTTTGAATGCGATTTCTTCTCCTGATAATGTGAGTAATCCATCAAGTTTTTTGATGACAAGATTTGAATCATCGATACTCAATTGGCCATCAAATCTATTTTTTTCAAAATTTCCATTGGCTTTGATCTCTTTGAAATGATAACCATTGAATTCAATTTGAGGAATGTAACCTACAAAATTGGCCTTGAGGTGTTTTAAGTCAAAGCCACTGCCTGCAATTTTTCCATTCAATGAAATAGAGCCTACTTGTTTGTTGTCTGTGAATGCGCCAAGGTTAAACCCATTGGTAATCAAATTGCCACTGTATGAAGGAATTTCATTGTCGGGTAGCTTGATGTTGATGTCTGAAATAATACTTCCCAAATTGGTATTGATAACGCCTTTGGCGACAAAATTTTTTATGTATCCTGTAAAATTTCCTTTGAAATAAATATCTCCAAGTTTGTCGAGTCTGGGTTGGGTAATCTTTGTTATTTCTGGAAAAAGCAAAGCGATTTCATTGTATTGGGTATTGCTGCCTTCAGAATTGAAATTGATATATATATGATCAATGTCTGGCAACTCACGAAGACTTATACTGCCGCGCAAAAATGTGTTGCCGACACTGATATTCATTTTATTCACTTCGAAATTATCAACCGTGCCTTTGGCATATCCATTTACGTTAAAAGTTCTGTGCCATGATTTTACTTCCGGAGCAAACATGGCAATATCTTCACTGCTTAATCTACTGTCTTTTAATTGGCAATCTATACGCACATTGGATACAAACTCGTTCATGTCGTCAAAGAAATCATCATAATGCATGGCATAATAATCTTTCAAATGACTATATGGTGTTTGTAAATCCAGATTTTTAAATTCCATAACATGGGAAGTAAACAACATGTCTGATTTGATTTGCTTTACTTCAAAACCATTTTTTTCTTTTGATTTTAATCTTATTGAAGCAAGCAAACTGTCATTTTGAAAAATAATATTATTGAGCTCGCCATTGATTTCTTTGAACGCAAAATGAAAGGGATCAAAATAATCTGTAAATGGAGCTCTTTCTGTTTCTTTGTCGTTTTGATAGGTACCGTTTGTAATACTTACTTTTTTTGCAAATAATGCAAAGCCCTTCTTGTTGGAATTAGTAATTGTACTGGTATCTTTAGAAGTTGAAGTACTCTGGTAATTTCTTGGTCTGTTTCCCTGATAATCAGTTTGGGCAAATACAGGCTCTTTAAGGATTAAACTACTGACCATCACTTTTTCAGTTTCAAGATCAAGCGAATCTATATTGGCTTCCACATGTTGTACAGAAGCTAACATGTCTTCTCCTTTCCACTTGTCTATTCGGTTGAATCGGATGTTATTAAATTCCGCCTTCTTGAATTCAAACTCAATTTGTTTTTTCGATTTGGATTTGCTTGATGAAGAGCCGCCGAAATAATCAATGATAAACTGATAATTCCAGTCTTCTTTAGTTCGCTTGAGATTTACTACAGCATCATCAAGACCAACATATTTCAGTACGATTTTGTCTTTGGTAAAAAACCAGTCATTGATGTTTATTCTTGCTGCACCTGCATACAATAAGGTGTCTTTTGATTGGTCTTCAATCAATAATTTTTTAAACTTTAGTTGGTAAAAAAAGGTAAAGTCTACACTTTCAATACTGACTTTAGTTTGCAATTTATCTGATAGGGAAGTAGCCACTTTCTTGATAATCCAGGTCTGTACTTTTGGAAGGTGAAGTATCCCATAAAGCGACATGATCAAAAAGATAAGAATCAACAGAATGCGGGACGATATTTTTAGGCCTTTTCTCAGTGAATTAGATTATCTGTAAAATTAACCATTAGCTGCTTAAGCGCAAAAACCAAATGCTGATTTATCTCATAAATTTTAAGTATACTTTTTACCGCAAAGACCGGAGAAATGAGAGTTTACGCAGAGATATTTGATAAAGACACATAGTCTCTGGGTAAACCTCTTTTTCTCTTCTTCTCTGCGGTGAAAAATCAATACCCCGCCTCAGCATCATCACCTCATCGCGGAAAACAGGACCGTAGAAATGAGAGTTTACGCAGCGATATTTGATAAAGACACATAGTCTCTGCGTAAACCTCTTTTTCGCTTCTTCTCTGCGGTGAAAAATCAATACCCCTCAGCATCATCATCACCTCTTTTATCAGCAATAGCAGTTATTGTTTTACCTTTTTCGTAGTCAATGGTTAAAAGCTCTGTCCTGCCCATATATCCTCTGTCTCTAACGGAGTAGCCCATTTCTACAAGGTGAATTTTCTTTTCTATCGGAAACTCAGGTTCGAAATAAACAACATCCGGTTGCCATTGAAAGTGAAATTTCGGAAGGTTGACAGCATCTTCCGGACTCATATTGAAATCAATCAACGAGGTGATGGTTTGGAATACATTGGTTGGAATCGTAGAACCTCCGGGTGTTCCAACTACAATAACCGGCTTGTTTTCTTTTAGTACAATAGTTGGTGTCATGCTGCTGAGCATTTTTTTTCGGGGAGCGATGGCATTAGCCTCGTTTCCGGTAACACCATATAAATTAGGCACTCCGGGTTTGATGCTGAAATCATCCATTTCATTATTCAAAATAAATCCAGCTTTGGAAACTACCGTTTTGGAACCATAACTGTCATTCAACGTTGTTGTAATCGCGACCGCATTACCTTCATCATCAATAATGCTAATATGGGTTGTTTCCTCACTTTCGTGAATGACGCCGGCTTTAGTGTCATTGCT
>CANHLV010000077.1 GCA_947461495.1 Chitinophagaceae bacterium | reverse complement strand
TCTAACAAACGCTTTAAACGGTTGTTACGAATAATCACACGACGATATAAATCATTCAAATCAGAAGAGGCAAAACGACCGCCATCCAAAGGAACCAATGGTCTTAATTCTGGTGGAATAACAGGAATATATTGCATCACCATCCACTCTGGACGATTTACAATTCTTGTATTGGCTTCACGGAAACTCTCTACAACGCTTAGACGCTTTAAGGCATCTGCTTTACGTTGCTGAGAAGTTTCAGTTGCAGCTGAATTACGCAAATCAAAACTTAATTGATCCAAATCCAAACGCTCCAACATAGCATGAACTGCTTCAGCTCCCATTTTAGCGATGAACTTATTTGGATCTTCATCCGGTAACATTTGGTTGTCTTTTGGTAAAGCATCCAATATATCCAGATAATCTTCTTCAGTTAATAAATCGGCATAGTTCTGTCCTTTGTCGGCTCTGATACCTGGTTGAATCACCACGAATCTTTCATAATAAATGATGGTTTCTAATTTCTTAGAACTCATTCCTAATAGATAACCGATTTTGTTTGGCAATGATTTGAAGTACCAGATGTGAACTACAGGAACTACCAATTTGATATGGCCCATTCTTTCGCGACGAACTTTCTTTTCAGTTACTTCCACACCGCAACGGTCGCAGACAATACCTTTATAACGGATACGCTTGTACTTTCCGCAAGCACATTCGTAATCCTTTACAGGTCCAAAAATTCTTTCGCAAAACAAACCATCTCTTTCAGGTTTGTAAGTACGATAGTTGATTGTTTCCGGTTTGATGACCTCACCGTAGCTTCTTTCGAGGATACTATCCGGAGAAGCCAAGCCAATGGTTATTTTGGAAAATGCTGCTCTAGGACGGTTTTCTTTTTTGAATGCCATATTATTTTCAGATAAATGTTATTGTTATTAATTGTTGTTTTGATTGAAATTCAGTTTATGATTACTCAAATTTCAAATCCAGACCTAAGCCTCTTAATTCATGAACCAATACATTGAATGATTCAGGAATTCCTGCTCTTGGGATGTTGTCGCCTTTAACGATTGCTTCGTATGTTTTAGCTCTTCCAATGATATCATCAGATTTAAGCGTCAACAATTCTTGCAATATGTTAGAGGCACCATAAGCCTCCAATGCCCAAACCTCCATCTCACCAAAACGCTGACCACCAAACTGAGCTTTACCACCCAAAGGTTGTTGTGTAATCAAGCTGTATGGTCCGATTGAACGAGCGTGCATTTTATCATCAACCATGTGGTGAAGTTTAATCATATAAATGATGCCCACAGTAGCTTTCTGATCGAAACGGTCTCCAGTTTCTCCGTCAAACAAATAAGTATGACCGAACTTAGGTAAACCTGCGCTTTCAATTTGCTCAGCAATTTCTTCAACAGAAGCACCATCAAAGATTGGCGTTGCAAAACGAACACCCAACTTCTCTCCTGCCCAGCCCAATGCTGTTTCATAAATCTGTCCAAGGTTCATACGACTAGGTACGCCCAATGGGTTCAATACGATATCTACAGGAGTTCCATCTTCAAGGAAAGGCATGTCTTCCTGGCGAACGATTTTGGCAACAATACCTTTGTTACCGTGACGACCCGCCATTTTATCACCCACTTTCAACTTACGTTTTACAGCGAGATATACTTTAGCCAATTTCAATACACCTGCTGGTAATTCATCACCAATTGAAATATTGAATTTCTCTCTCTTGTATCTTCCTAATTCTTCGTTGAATTTGATGCTGTAGTTATGCAATAACGTGTTGATTAAATCATCCGTTTTTGCATCACCTGTCCAACCTAATGGATTGATATTTTGATAATCCAATCCGGCAAGATTTTTTGAATTGAACTTAGCACCTTTACCGATTAATACTTCACCAAAATTATTGCTTACGCCTTGACTGGTTTGGTCTTTCAGCAAATTCAATAATTTGTTTTGAAGTAATTCTAGTAAATCGATTTCACTCTTTTCGTGAGTTTTTTCAATTTTCTCAAGAAGCGCTTTTTCCCTTACTTTGGTATTTTTATCTTTTTTAGCGCGTTGGAATAATTTCTTGTCTATTACCACACCTTCTGTACCGCTTGGAGCTTTCAAAGAAGCATCTTTTGCATCACCGGCTTTATCTCCGAAGATGGCACGAAGCAACTTCTCTTCAGGAGTTGGATCGCTCTCACCTTTTGGAGTGATTTTACCAATGATGATATCTCCTTCTTTAATAGCAGCACCAATTCTGATGATACCATTTTGATCCAAATCTTTTGTAGCTTCTTCACTTACATTCGGAATATCTGGAGTCAATTCTTCTTCTCCTAATTTGGTATCACGAACTTCTGTTTCGAACTCACTGATATGGATAGACGTAAACAAATCTTCTTTTACTACTTTTTCGCTGATCACGATAGCATCCTCGAAGTTGTAACCTTTCCATGGCATGAACGCCACTTTAAGGTTTCTTCCCAATGCCAATTCACCACCTTTGGTTGCATAACCTTCTGTCAAGAAATCACCTTCAGTTACTTTCTGTCCTTTTGATACAGCCGGACGAAGATTGATACAAGTTTCCTGATTCGTTCTTACGAACTTGGTTAATTTGTATACTTTTAAATCATCTTCAAAGCTTACTAGTTGTTGAGTTTCTGAACGCTTGTAACGAACATGGATTTCATTTGCATCTACATACTCAATAACACCATCACCTTCCGCGTGAACCTGGATTCTTGCATCACGAGCGGCTTTTGCTTCCAAACCAGTACCAACGATAGGCACTTCTGGCTTAAGCAATGGCACTGCCTGACGTTGCATGTTTGATCCCATCAAAGCACGGTTGGCATCATCATGTTCAAGGAACGGAATCAATGAGGCACTCAAACCAACAATTTGGTTTGGAGCAACATCCATGTATTCCACTTCGCCTTTATCTAAGATTGGGAAATCTCCAGTTTGACGAGATTTAATCTTGTCTTCAACGAAGTTTCCTTTAGCATCAATTTCAACGTTTGCCTGAGCAATTTTTGCGGTATCTTCTTCTTCAGCTGAAAGAAAAGTGATTTTTTTCATATCCACTTTTCCATTTTCAACTTTACGATAAGGAGTTTCAATAAAGCCCATATCGTTAATCATCGCATGTACGCATAATGTAGAAATCAAACCAATGTTTGGACCTTCCGGAGTTTCAATGGTACATAAACGACCATAGTGAGAATAGTGAACGTCACGAACCTCAAAGCCTGCTCTTTCTCTGCTCAAACCACCGGGTCCGAGTGCTGAGATACGACGTTTGTGTGTGATTTCACTCAAAGGATTGGTTTGATCCAAGAACTGAGACAACTGAGATGTTCCGAAGAAAGAGTTGATTACAGAAGATAAAGTTCTAGCGTTAATCAAATCTACAGGAGTAAATACCTCATTATCACGTACGTTCATTCTTTCGCGAATAGTTCTGGCCATACGAGCCAAACCAACACCGAACTGAGCATATAATTGCTCTCCTACTGTACGAACGCGTCTGTTGCTCAAGTGATCGATATCATCCACTTCACTTTTACCATTGGTTAATAAAACCAAGTATTTAATAATAGAGATGATATCTTCTTTAGTCAAAACTTTTTTATCCAGTGGATAGTTCAGTCCTAGGCGGCGGTTGATTTTATAACGCCCAACTTCGCCTAGATCATAACGTTTATCACTGAAGAATAATTTATCGATAATACCTCTTGCTGTTTCATCATCAGGGGCATCCGCACCACGCAATTGCTTGTAGATGTGTTGAACGGCCTCTAATTCAGAGTTAGAAGTATCTTTGTTTAAAGTGTTGTAGATGATTGCATAGTCTCCGCTAACCTCTTCTTTTTGTATGAAAATGCTTTTGGTTTGCATTTCAAGAATTTCAGCAATATTTTTTTCATCCAATACGCTGTCTCTTTCAAGAATTACTTCGTTACGCTCCAAAGAAACTACTTCACCGGTATCTTCATCCACGAAATCTTCAACCCAAGTACGAAGTACACGAGCAGCTAATCTTTTACCGATGTGTTTTTCAAGCGTCTTTTTGTCGGCTTTGATTTCATCAGCCATACCAAAAAGCTCAAGAATATCTTTATCAGTTTCGTAACCGATAGAACGCAGTAAAGTTGTTACAGGGAATTTCTTTTTACGATCAATGTAAGCGAACATTACATTGTTGATATCTGTTGCAAATTCCATCCAGGCACCCTTGAAAGGAATCACTCTTGCAGAGTAAATTTTAGTACCATTTGGGTGCACTGATTGTCCGAAGAATACACCCGGTGAACGATGCAACTGACTAACGACAACACGCTCAGCTCCGTTGATCACGAATGTTCCACGTGGAGTCATGTAAGGTATGTTTCCTAAGAATACATCCTGAACGATTGTTTGAAAGTCAACATGTTCTTCATCATTACAACTCAAGCGTAGCTTAGCTTTCAGCGGAACTGCATAAGTAAGTCCTCTTTCAATACACTCTTCGATGGTGTAACGTGGAGGATCAACAAAATAATCAAGGAACTCCAAAACGAAGATGTTTCGTGTATCCGTGATAGGAAAGTTTTCTTTAAATACACGGAACAATCCTTCAACGTTACGTTTATCAGGAGTTGTTTCCAATTGAAAGAAATCTTTAAAAGATTGAATCTGGATTCCCAGCAAATCAGGTTGTTCTGCTATAAGCTCAACTTTTCCGAAATTGAATCGTTTAGCAGCGGTTGTTTTAGATGCAGACATATGTAAATTAAAACGTTTTTAGTGTAGGTCTTTAATAGTAAAATTGAGGGCATGCGCCACCAATCCCAAATTAAAGGACGGCAAAGTTAGGTATTTTAAACGAATAATCGCTTAATAAAAATGAGAATTTTGAAGTTTTGGTAAGATTTTTGATAAAAAGGCGAATTGGCAGATTGACGAGTGGAAAATGTTGAACAAGTTTATCAGGTTTGAAAGGTTCAAAAGGTTCAAGATGTTCAATAGGTTAGGGAGGTTAGGTTCTCGGTAACATTTTACGTCAAAAACTTATTGAACTGTTTGAACTTCTTAAACATATTGAACCTACCAAACCTTGCTTAATTCCTAAAAAAAACTGCCCTGAAAAAATCAGGGCAGTTATTATGAATTTTCAGTTGAAAATTAAGTCAATTCTACTTCAGCACCAGCTTCTACCAACTTAGCTTTTAAGTCTTCAGCTGTAGCTTTGTCAACACCTTCTTTAACTGGTTTTGGAGCGCCATCAACTAAATCTTTAGCTTCTTTAAGACCCAATCCAGTTAATTCCTTAACGATCTTAACAACAGCAAGCTTGCTAGCTCCGCCGCTCTTCAAGATAACGTTGAAAGATGTTTTTTCTTCAGCAGCAGCTGCGCCACCACCGTCGCCGGCACTTACTACAACTGCAGCAGCAGCTGGTTCAATTCCGTACTCAGATTTTAAGAATTCAGCTAATTCCTGAACTTCTTTTACAGTTAAGCTTACTAAGCTTTCTGCTAATGCTTTAATTTCTGCCATTTTGTTTGAATTTTTTCCGCCTTCATTGTTTTAGACTCCGGCGGAGATTTAAAAAAATTGTTTATTGCCTTTTGGTTACCATCCGGCCAGGTATTATTTGCTAGATAAACCAGATATGCTGGATATGCTAGATAACTAGATTATGCTTCTGCAGGCGCGTCAGTTGCATCAGCAGCAGGTGCTTCTGGAGCAGCTTCTGCAGTTGGAGCTTCTGGAGCAACTTCAGCTGCTTGTGCTTCTGGAGCAACTTCAGCAGCCGGAGCTTCTGGAGCGGCAACTGCTTCCACAACTGGAGCGGCTTCTGCAACAGGAGCGGCTTCAATAGTAGCCTCTTCTTTTTTCGCATTGTCTTTGTTTTCCAAGGCACCCAATACACGTTGAATAGGTGCTTGTAATAAACCAATAACGTCTCCGATAAGTTCGTTTTTAGTTTTGATCATGGTTAATGCTTTCAATTGGTTGTCACCAACGAATACATCGCCATTAATGAAAGCAGCTTTCAATACAGGTTTATCCTTGTTGTTTTCTTTACGAAAACCGCTAAGAATCATTGCTGGTTCTTTAGGATTTTCGCTAAACATTAAAGCTGTTACTTTGTGCAAAGAGTCAAAAACTCCTGCATATTTTTCTGCGTCTATACTTTCAAGCGCTTTTTTAATTAAAGTGTTTTTAGCCACTTTCATTTCAACTTGTTTATCGAAACAAACTCTACGTAATTTACTTACCTGCTCTACGTTTAGAGATTCGGTATCTGTAATGTAGAAGTTGTTGTATTGAGAGAATTTGCCTTTGAGCAATTCTATCACTTCATTTTTCTCTTGCTTAGTCATAAAAAATATTTTTTCCCTGGGCTAAAGCCTAGGCGATTGAGATTTAGTTTTGAACAGATTTTGTATCAACTGCAATACCAGGGCTCATTGAGCTGGCCATGCTAACACCTCTAAGATAAGTACCTTTTGAAGTTGCAGGTTTTAATTTAATGATAGCATTAATAAATTCCTGACAATTTTCAGCAATCTTTTCTGGTGCGAAACTTACACGTCCGATTGAAGCATGAATGATACCCACTTTATCAACCTTGAATGCAATTTTACCACCTTTAAGGTCATTTACTGCACCAGCTACATCATTGGTAACCGTACCAGTTTTAGGATTTGGCATTAAGTTACGAGGACCTAACACTTTACCCAATTTACCGATTTTAGGCATTACTGAAGGAGTAGCAACGATAACATCGATGTCTGTCCAACCACTTTCAATTTTTGAAATGAATTCGTCCAAACCCACGAAATCAGCACCTGCAGCTGTTGCTTCGGCTTCTTTGTCGGGAGTACACAATACAAGTACTTTTTTAGTTTTACCAGTACCATGAGGAAGAGATACTGTACCACGAATCGCTTGATCAGCTTTCTTAGGATCTACGCCCAAACGAACGTGAAGATCAACAGAGCTGTCGAATTTTGTTGTATTAATTTGTTTTACTAGAGCTGAGGCCTCCTTAAGCGAATATGCTTTGTTGGCGTCAACCTTAGCGTTTGCTATTTTTCTTTTTTTAGTGATCATTTTTAAAAAAATTTAATTGCCGATTAAGGCAGGTTGACGATTAATTATTTTCCCAAGGAGCTGTTCCTTCAACATTTAAACCCATGCTGCGAGCTGTTCCTGCTACCATAGTCATTGCACTTTTCAAAGTAAATGCGTTTAAATCCGACATTTTATCTTTTGCAATTTCTTCGATTTGAGACCAGGAAACTTTACCCACTTTTACACGATTAGGTTCTTTACTTCCGCTGCTGATTTTTGCAGCGTCCATCAACTGAACTGCAGCTGGAGGGGTTTTGATAATAAATTCGAAGGATTTGTCTGCATACACTGTAATCAATACAGGTAATACTTTTCCGGGTTTATCTTGTGTTCTAGCATTAAATTGTTTGCAGAACTCCATGATGTTAACACCCTTAGAACCTAGCGCTGGACCGATTGGAGGCGCTGGGTTGGCTTGTCCTCCTTTGCATTGGAGCTTGACAAAGCCGGTAATTTCTTTTGCCATGTTTTTA
>CANHLV010000076.1 GCA_947461495.1 Chitinophagaceae bacterium | reverse complement strand
TTAGTGGATGTAAAACAAAATATCAAAGCTGAGGATTGGGTTAATGAATTATTATCTCAGGGTAAGTATGCATTTACTTTGGACGCCATTAGAATTGCTTTTCCCAATCAAAAAAATGTTGCAATAAAATCTTCATTAAAAAGATTAGTTGATAAGGAATTAATCATTTCTATTCATAAGGGTTATTATTTAATCATCCCTCCACAATACAAATCAAAAGGTATTCTTCCCCCCGCATTATATCTCGATAGTTTTATGAAAGAATTAAAACGTCCTTATTATTTGGCCCTATTAAATGCAGCCGCTTACCATGGGGCATCACATCAGCAACCACAAGAATTTTTTGTTGTCACAAATTTTCCGGTGTTAAGACCAACTAAAAAAAAGGGGCTTAAAGTAAATTACTTTAGTAAAGAGGAGATACCAGAAAAATTATTAGAAATAAAAAAAACAGAAACAGGTTACTTGAAAATTTCCAATCCTTTATTGACAGCGACAGACCTTATTCAGTATGCAAAAAGAGTTGGAGGAATCAATCGGGTAACAACCATTTTATATGAGTTGATGGAAAGTATTAAACCTGAATCTTTTGATGACTATTTGCTGGAATATGTTTCTGTCAGTGCCTTACAGCGGTTGGGGTATTTGTTAGATAAAGTGTTGGATAATCAATTGCTTGCAAATAAACTATACGAATTACTACAAAATAATAAAACCAAATTGTATCCCATTTCATTAAAAACATCTGCACCTGTTAAAGGATTTACTGTTGATGAAAAATGGAAAGTGATTGTGAATACGATTATTGAAACTGACTTTTAATTTACTTTATACAAAAAATATTAAATGATTCCTCAGGCATACATAACAGAATGGTCAAATCAAGTTCCTTGGCAAACGAATGAACAAGTTGAACAAGATTTAGTTATTTGCAGAGCATTGGTTGAAATATTTTCCGATGAATTATTGGCAAAAAGTCTTGCCTTCAGAGGAGGTACTGCTTTACATAAATTATACCTAAATCCTCAGCCCCGTTATTCTGAAGATCTAGATTTGGTGCAAATAACAGCAGAACCATTTGGCAACATTGCAAATAGATTAAGAGAACGACTTGCATTTTTAGGGGAGCCAATACGTAAACAAAAAGAAAATAATTTCACCCTGCAATATCGATTTGAATCTGAATTTCCTCCGGTTCAAAATCTACGATTAAAAGTAGAAACGAATTGTAGAGAGCATTTCACCATTTTAGGATATCACCATTTCCCATTCGAAGTAAAATCTGCTTGGTTTACTGGTGCTTGTAATATAACAACTTATAAGATTGAAGAGTTGTTAGGCACAAAATTACGGGCACTTTATCAAAGAAGAAAAGGAAGAGATTTATTCGATATGCATAAGTCATTAGAACAGCTTCCTGATTTGAATAAAGAAGCGATTTTAGATTGTTATCATCAATACATGAAATTTGTAGTTGATCATCCGCCAAGCAAAAAAATGTATCTTCAAAATATGGAAGTAAAAATGCAAGATGATGAATTCATTGGTGATATTGCTGGTCTAATCAGACCAACAGAACAATATAATCAGACTGCTGCGTTTGAATTAGTTAAGAAAAATTTATTGGATAAATTGATTTGAGAGATTTCAAATCTCAGTAAAAAAATAGATTATTGAAACATGTTCTTACTTTTTATCCTTGTACCTCATTTGTACCCCGCCCCTGAAAACCTTTACTGGAAAGGTTTTAAACGTTTGTATCGGAAAGTAGTATCACAAATAAAATTAATGGCATTTAATTAAATAATTGAAATAATTAGCGGAATTTATTTTATTTATTTAAGACAATTGAAATCAGTTTGCTGTTAATTTTTTTATGTAACCTTTGTTACGTTCTGTTCAAATAAAATTTTACAATTTCGTTCCTAATAAAAAATATATTTATGCAAATACTTGGCTATATACTTGCAACATTCGTTGGGATTTCTTTAGGTTTAATTGGAAGTGGTGGTTCTATACTTACAGTGCCAATTTTAGTGTACATCATGGGCGTAAATCCTGTGTTGGCAACTGCTTACTCATTATTTATTGTTGGTTCTACTGCTTTGGTTGGTGGTGTTCAAAGTGCTATTCAAAAAAGAGTGGATTTTAAAACAGTTCTTATTTTTGGAATCCCTTCAATTGCTGCTGTATATGCTACAAGACTATGGTTGGTTCCTCTAATACCCAAACAATTGTTTTCTTTAGGTTCTTTGGTCATCACAAAGCCAATAGCCTTAATGTTGCTTTTTGCCATTGTAATGATTCTAGCTTCAATTAGTATGATTAAATCTGGTAAAAAGACGTCTGTAACAGATGAAAATGAACCTATGAAATACAATTATCCCATGATTTTAATTGAAGGAACGATTGTAGGGTTACTCACTGGATTAGTGGGTGCTGGGGGTGGTTTTTTAATAATTCCCGCTTTGGTTTTGTTGGCAAAAATGCCCATGAAACTGGCGGTTGGCACCTCGTTATTTATCATTGCAGCGAAATCTTTAATTGGGTTTACAGGTGACTTACAGGGAAATGAAATTATCGATTGGACTTTACTTGGTTCCTTTACCGGCTTTGCCGTTTTAGGTATTTTTGTTGGTATTTTATTGTCTAAAAAAATCCCTGGTGATAAATTAAAGAAAGCCTTTGGTTGGTTTGTATTAATCATGGGTATTTATATTATCATCAAAGAAATTTTCTTTCCTACTGGAGGAGGTCATTGATAGCGTTTTGTTTTCAAATTTCTTTTTTATAGCATTTCTATATCTATTGTTGAATGCGTTTCACAACTTACAGGCTTTATTATCATAGAGATTTCTGGATAAGTCATTCTCGGTTATGATGAGCCAATTCTTATGGCTATTTCATGTGTGTATTTTATTTTACATTATTGTCACATGTTATAGCCTTTATTATCATTCTCGGTTGTTAAGATGCGCTAACTCTTATGGCTATTTCATGTGTGTATTTTTATTTTCAATTATTGTCACATGTTATACCCTTAATACTCCCCGAAATTTCGGGGCAGGCTATCCCCGATTGCTACGATATTTTCTCTTATGGGTATTTCATGCCTTGTTATAACTTATATCATAAAAGAGCTAATTCTAATTTATTAATCTTACTCAAGTAAAAAATCTGATTTTATATTTTAATAAAAATGCTCAGTTTTTGTCGAATGCAACAAATGTTACCGACTAGCTTTTTTATTAAACTCAAATTTGCATTATAAAATAATTATTTCTTTTATTAAACTCAAAAAAAATACAAATGAAAATAGAACAAATTTATACCGGCTGTTTGGCTCAAGGAGCTTATTATATTACATCTAATGGGGAAGCAGCTATCATTGATCCTTTAAGAGAAACAGCGCCGTATATTGATAGACTTCAAAAAGATGGAGTGAAACTAAAGTACATTTTTGAAACACATTTCCATGCTGATTTTGTAAGCGGACATTTGGATCTTAGTAAAAAAACAGGTGCTGCAATTGTTTACGGGCCTACTGCCGCTCCATCATTTGATTGCATCATTGCCACAGACAATCAGGAATTTAAAATTGGCGACATCTCCATTATTGCTATGCATACGCCAGGACACACCATGGAAAGCACAACCTATTTACTAAAAGATGAATCAGGTAAAGATCATTGCATTTTCAGTGGAGATACCTTGTTTTTAGGAGATGTTGGCCGTCCGGATTTAGCTCAAAAAGCAGCACATATGACGCAGGAAGAGTTGGCAGGGTTATTATATGATAGTTTAATGAATAAAATTATGCCATTGTCTGACGACGTAATAGTTTATCCTGCTCATGGCGCGGGAAGTGCCTGTGGCAAAAACATGATGAAAGAAACCGTGGATAGTTTGGGCAATCAGAAAAAAATGAATTACGCCTTAAACCAGCCCAACAAAGAAGCTTTTGTAAAAGCAGTAACTGAAGGATTATTGGCACCTCCCGGATATTTTGGATTAAATGTAGCCATGAATAAACAAGGCTATGAAAGCTTCGAAACCGTTTTGAATAATGGCATGCGTGCACTTACTCCAGATGAATTTGAGGCCGCTGCCGAAAATACAAATGCATTGATTTTAGATACTCGTTCCAATCAGGTTTTTTATAAAGGGTTTATTCCGCAATCAATTAACATTGGCCTGGATGGAGATTTCGCCCCATGGGTTGGCGCTTTAATTATGAATGTAAAGCAACCATTGTTACTGGTAACAGAAGCTGGAATGGAAGAAGAAGCGGTTACTCGTTTAAGTCGTGTTGGATTTGATAATATCATTGGTCATTTAAAAGGAGGCTTTAACGCGTGGTTGCAATCTGGTAAAGAAGCTGATGTGGTAAACCGAATTACATCACAACAATTTGCAAATAATGTTCAAATAGGAACAGATAAAGTTATAGATATTCGTAAAGAAACAGAGTATGCTGCTGAACATGTATCAGAAGCTTTCAACCGCCCATTAAGTAATATCAATGATTGGGTTAAAGACATCAATCCAGAAGAGCATTTTTTCATTCACTGTGCCGGTGGATATAGAAGTATGATTGCTTCTAGTATTTTACAAGCCAGAGGCTATCGAAATTTTACAGAAGTTGCTGGTGGTTTTAAAGCAATAGCAGAAACGAATGTCCCAAAAACAGACTTCGTTTGTCAAAGTAAATTGATGAACGCATAATGCTTCAAAATAGATCATACGAACAAGGATTATCTCAAAATAAATTCCAATTTATTTTGCTTGTATTGGTGAATGCTTTTGTTGGCGGTATGGTTGGGCTAGAGCGCGTAATTCTTCCAGAATTTGCAAAAGCAACTTTCGGAATCAATGCAAGTTTTGCAATCATGAGTTTTGTAATGGCATTTGGTATCAGTAAAGCTGTTAGTAATTATAGCGTTGCCAAACTCACTAAAAAGTATAGCCGAAAAAACATTTTGATTTTGGGTTGGTTATTTGCCATTCCAGTTCCCTTTATATTAATGTATGCACCAAGTTGGAATTGGGTGATTTTTGCAAACATATTTTTAGGAATCAATCAAGGACTTTCTTGGAGTACAACTGTGATTATGAAAATTGATTTAGTTGGGAGTAAAAACAGAGGGCTCGCTATGGGAATTAATGAGTTTGCTGGTTATCTCTCTGTAGGATTAGCATCCTATATGTCTAGCAAAATTGCAGCTGATTTTGGTTTTCAATTGTTCCCTTTTATACCAGGTTTGGTTTTTGTTTTTATGGGATTGTTTATTACTATTTTTTTCGTAAAAGACACTACTCATTTTGTTCATGAAGAAAGCATTTCGAGTAATGTTGCGATTTTGAAAAACGTGTGGAAGGATGCTTCATGGCGACATAAGAACATCAGCACAGTTTCGATCAATGGATTGGTTAATAACATGAATGATGCCGTTATATGGTTGTTATTGCCTATGCTTTTAATCACCAAAGATTTCAGTATCATTCGTATTGGCATTATTGCTGGCGTTTATCCAGCGGTATGGGGTCTATCGCAATTGTTCACAGGTAAATTAGGCGATCGTAATTGCAAAAAGCAAATCATCACATTGGGAATGATAATACAGTCTGTGGCCATTGCCATTTTAGCCATATCGTCTAATTGGGAACTGCTGATATTTGCTTCTTTTTTATTAGGCATTGGAACAGGATTGGTTTATCCCAATTTCTTAACCATAGTGGCCGAAAATTCACACCCCACACAAAGAGCAGAAACTCTAAGCATTTTTAGATTTTGGAGAGATAGCGGTTATGTGATAGGTGCATTATTTGCTTCCGTTTTGTCAACCCAAATTGGAATTACAAATACCCTATTAACAATGAGCTTGATTACTGCTTTTGCTGGAATACTTGCCCATTACAGAATGTGCTGCACCTTAAAAAAATGGTGGAAAGATGCTGAATGTGCGTTGATACCTGCATATTGAAATTATTATCCTTATAGCCATTTGAATGTAACCTAAGTTACCCAATTAAGTAAAAACGCACTGTAACTTTAGTTTTCAATCATTAAAAAAAACATTATGACATTTAATCAAATCATACAATCAGAAAAACCGGTACTCGTTGATTTTTTTGCTGAGTGGTGCGGTCCATGTAAAATGATGGCTCCCATTTTAAAAGATGTAAAGCATGAAATAGGAGAGTCTGCAACAATTGTAAAAGTAGATGTAGATAAAAATCCTCAAGCTGCACAACAATTTCAAGTTCAAGGTGTGCCAACATTAATTCTATTTAGAAAAGGAGAAGTTTTATGGCGTCAAAGTGGAGTTGTTCAAAAAAACGGATTGGTTGGCGTAATCAACAAGTTTATTCAAAAATAATTTTCGCAAATTTCAATATTCATTTAACAATAAAATTAAAACACAATGGGATTATTAAGTAATTTATTTGGAGGTGAATCAACTTCTAATTTAAAATCAATTATTGATGAAGGCGCTTATTTGGTAGACGTAAGAACACCAGTCGAATTTGCAGAAGGTCATGTAAAGGGTTCAGTAAATATTCCTTTGGATACCATCGCAAATAATCTACAACAGTTTTCCAATAAAAAAAACATAATCGTTTTTTGCAGAAGTGGCAACAGAAGTGGACAAGCAAAACTGATTTTAGAAAACAATGGTATAAAAAATGTTACTAATGGTGGAACATGGCAAGATGTAAATCAGTTTGTATCATGAGCAAATTAAAAATAGCTTCATTCATTTTATCAGTTTTTATTTTTATTAGCTGTTCCAATTCTTCAAAAGAAAAAAAATTACAAAAACAATCGAATCGAATTTCGCATTCAACATCTTCAGCTGATAAAGAAATTATTGTAGATGTGCGTACCCACGAAGAATGGATTGAGGATGGACATGCCGTTTGTGCTGTTAATTTTCCATTGGATGAACTAGCCAATCATATCGATACACTTAAACAGTTTAAAAAGGTTGTATTAGTTTGCAGAAGTGGCAATAGGGCAGAACAGGCAAAAAATATGTTGAAAGATGAGGGACTTGACAATATTGAAAATGGGGGCGCATGGACTAACAGTATATGCCCATAATTTACCATCACGTTAATTAGTTTTTATGTATACACTTAAAATACTTATTCCAACCGATTTTTCGGTTCAGGCTGAATTTGGATATCTCATGGTAAAAAAAATGGAAGAGAAAATTCCTGTTGAAATTCATTTTCTACATGTGCTTTCTGTTCCAGATACCGTAACTATGGATGCAAATGGAGATATCCAAACTTGCGGTGAAATAGATGTGAATTATGTCAAACAACAGAAAGTAATTGCATTGCGTAATTTGGAGAGTATAAAATTGCTTTATGGCAATCAAATTAAAACGCACTTATTATTAGGAAAAATAACAGATTCTATTATCGAATTTTCTGAATTACATCAATTTGATTTAATCGTAATGGGTACCAAAGGTGCATGGGGCTTGAAAGAAAAACTATCCGGATCTGAAACACAAATGATTGCGAGACGGTCAAAAATTCCCGTACTGTCATTAATGTGTGATCGCTCAGATTTGCAAATCAAAAACATGCTGATGG
>CANHLV010000075.1 GCA_947461495.1 Chitinophagaceae bacterium | reverse complement strand
TACCGCAGAGAATTGAGTTAGGAGAGTTTTCGCTGAGAGTTTAATAGGTAATTATTATTTCGCCCTTCTCCCTTGGGGGAAGGGTTGGGGATGGGGTTTCAATTAATTTATTTTGATTTTTTACTTTTGAATTCAATACATGAGAGGATTATTATTTCATTTCCTAATTACCACTTTTACATTTTACATTGAATATTTTACATTTTACATTTTTACGCTTCTTTTATACAACTGCACAGTATTTTCCAAACCCAAATAAATCGCGTCGCAGATTAATGCATGGCCTATAGACACTTCAAGTAAACCGGGGATGTTTTGTGAGAAGTAATGCAAGTTGTTTAAATCTAAATCATGACCTGCATTGATACCGATAAGTAATTCATTTGCTTTTTTTGCAGCTTCAATAAACGGAGCGATCGCTTTTTCTTTTTCACCGGCTTCAAACCCTTTTGCATAGGATTCAGTGTACAATTCAATTCTGTCTGTACCGGTAGATTTTGCAGCTTCAATCATTTCAACAATAGGATCCACAAAAATGGAAACGCGAATACCTGCATTTTTAAAAACGCAGATAATTTCCTTTAAATAATCTTGATGTTGAATGGTGTTCCAACCATGGTTACTGGTGAGCTGTCCTAAGGCATCAGGCACCAAGGTGACTTGGGTAGGTTTATTGGCTAATACGAGTTCAACAAATTTATCTTCAGTTGGATTGCCTTCAATATTGAATTCTGTTGTGATGATTTTTTTTAAATCAAAAACATCATTGTATCGAATATGTCTTTCGTCGGGGCGAGGATGCACCGTAATTCCATCTGCACCGAATCTTTCAATATCAGCAGCTGCTTTTAAAATATCAGGGTTGTTGCCACCTCTGGCGTTACGAAGCGTAGCAAGTTTGTTTATGTTTACGGAAAGTTGCGCCATTGTTTTCAATAATTATTTAATGAAAATTAATTGGATTGAATTAAATCTCTGATAACCACAGATGCAGCCACTGCGCCAAATGTAGCCGGTAAATAAGAGATGGTTCCATAAGCTGATTTTTTAAAATTTCTGCCATCGGTCAACATCAAACTTTCTTTAATGGGCGGCTCCGGTGAAAAGACAGCTTTTATGCCTTTGTAAATATTCTTTCTTTTTAATTCTTTTCTGACCTGCTGTGCAAATGGGCAGATTATAGTTTTAGAAATATCAACCACTTTCAATTGAGTTGGGTCTAGTTTTGCACCGGCTCCCATGCTGCTCACAATTGGAATTCCTTTGGCAAATGCACAGCTTAAAAAAGTAATTTTGGGAGTAATGCTGTCAATGGCGTCAACAATATAATCAGGGTTATAATCAAGAATTCTTTCTACCATACCTGGACTCACAAATTCTTTTATCACATTAAGTTGTATTTCAGGATTGATTTGTTTGAGGCGTTCTGCCATGATATCTGCTTTCGAAACCCCATGATTGGTTGCTAATGCCGGTAACTGGCGATTGCGATTCGTAGGATCAACGATGTCTCCATCAATAATTGTCATTTTTCCAATGCCGCTTCTGCAAATGAATTCGGCTGCAAATGAGCCCACACCACCCATACCAACCACCATCACATGTTTGGTGTTCAGTTTTTTTACAGTGTCTTCACCTATCAATAAACTTGTTCTGCCTAACCAAGAAATATCTTCCATTAAAATTTCGTTGTTTTAAAAATACTACTCAGGTTTCTTTTGATTTGCAAACTTAATTGTTCTGTGGAAATGTTTTTAATTTTTGCCGCTTGTTTGTAAATGACATCAATGCCTATATCGCTATCATCAGTTTCAAGGAAAATTCTTTCTATAGAAATTTTTGAAAAGACATTTTCAATAGAAGGGTTCAATATGTGTTTGCCAAATGAAAGATAGTGACCATGCTCAAGAATCTTGTTGGCAGTTTCGATTTTATTATTAAAGCTATGAAAAATTACAGGAGAAGTTCTGTTGTGTTCTTTTAATAACAACAAGACTTCATGATGTGCTTTTACACAATGAATGATTAATGGCTTCGCAATTTCATTAGCCCAAATAATCTGTTCGATAAATATTTTTTCCTGCAATTTGAAATCTGTGTTACAAATTCTGTCTAAACCACATTCGCCAATCGCCAGTACATTTTTATGTCTACTTGCAATTTTCAATTGAGCTAATTCTTCTTTTATCGTTTTTGAATCTATATACCAAGGATGTATGCCAATCGAGTAATTAAAAAGTGGATTCAGTTTTTCAAAATTGGCATGAAGATTCTGTATGCTCCACTCATCGTTATTATGAGGCTGATGTGTATGGATGTTGATGAGCAGAGTGGGGAAGATTTAAAATTCAAAATTAAAAAATAAAAATAAAATGAAAGTTCAAAAGGTTTAAAATGTTCAATTAGTTCAAGAATTTGCATCTACTTTCAAAAATATTCATAACCTATTGAACCTTTTAAACCTATTGAACATATTGAACAAAAAAGTAAACCCTCTCCAAACAAATGAAGAGGGTCGTTTTCATAAAGTGAATATTATTAGTAACGGTACATATCAGATTTGAATGGACCAACTTTGCTGATGCCAAGATAGTTAGCTTGATCGTCAGTCAATTCTTCCAATTCAACACCAATTTTTGCAAGGTGTAAACGAGCTACTTTCTCATCCAAATGCTTTGGTAACACATATACTTTGTTTTCGTATTTGTCGGTGTTAGTCCATAATTCAATTTGAGCCAAAGTTTGATTGGTGAATGAGTTACTCATTACAAAGCTAGGGTGACCAGTAGCACAACCTAAGTTAACCAAACGACCTTCAGCCAATACGATAACTTCTTTACCATCGATGCTATACAAATCAACTTGTGGTTTGATCGTATCTTTAGTGTTGCCATAGTTATTATTTAACCAAGCCATATCGATTTCGATATCGAAGTGACCGATGTTACAAACGATAGCTTTATCTTTCATGGCTCTGAAATGGTTTTCAGTAATCAAATCACGACAACCACTTGCAGTAACGATGATGTCTGCTTCTTTAACGGCATCAATCATTTTCTTAACTTCAAATCCGTCCATTGCAGCTTGTAAAGCACAGATTGGATCGATTTCGGTAACGATTACACGAGCACCAGCTCCACGTAAACTTAATGCAGAGCCTTTACCCACATCTCCGTAACCACCTACAACTGCAACTTTACCAGCCATCATTACGTCAGTAGCACGACGAATCGCATCTACCAATGATTCTTGACAACCGTATTTGTTATCGAATTTAGATTTAGTAACTGAATCATTTACATTGATCGCAGGAATTGGCAAAGTACCATTAGCCATACGCTCGTATAAACGATGTACACCTGTTGTTGTTTCTTCGCTTAATCCTTTGATGTTCGCGATTAACTCAGGATATTTATCAAATACCACGTTAGTCAAATCACCACCATCATCCAAGATCATGTTTAATGGTTTGTCTGCACTTCCGAAGAATAAAGTTTGTTCGATACACCAGTCAGCTTCTTCGATAGTTTGGCCTTTCCAAGCGTAAACACCGATACCTGCAGCAGCGATGGCAGCAGCAGCCTGATCTTGTGTAGAGAAGATATTACAACTGCTCCATTTTACTTCAGCACCCAATTCAATTAAGGTTTCGATTAAAACGGCAGTTTGAATAGTCATGTGTAGACATCCTGCGATTCTTGCACCAGCTAATGGTTTAGAAGCAGCATATTCTTTTCTGATGCTCATCAAACCTGGCATTTCAGCTTCAGCCAATTTGATTTCTTTACGTCCCCATTCAGCGAGACTCATGTCTTTAACCTTGTTTTTCAAGGAAAAGTCGATAGATGATAATGTAGTTGACATTTGATTTGTTTTAGAATGCAAACTTACCATCTAAATAATGATATTCTAAATATTATTTAAAAAATAGGAAAAAGATATATTATTAATTATTTTTGAAGAATAAAATATAAGTATTCAATGAAAAAGACAGTAAAAAAAGAACAAATCACTATTTCGATGCCTGCTTTGGATAGAATAGATATGTCTATTTTGAAATTATTACAGGAAAATGCACGTGCAACAGTAAAAGAAATTGCCGCTAAAGTTCATTTGAGTACAACGCCTGTTCATGAACGCATCAAAAGAATGGAGCAATCCGGTGTAATCAAACAATATGCAACACTAGTTGACCATACCAAAGTAAAAAAAGGTTTGATGGTTATCTGCTATGTTTCATTAAAAGAGCATAGTAAAAATGCAGGTATCAAATTCATCAAATCCATCAATGCTTTGAATGAAGTGGTGGAATGTTATAATATCAGCGGTGAATTTGATTTTATGCTGAAAGTAGTGGAAGAAAATATGGACAGCTATTACGACTTTCACGTAAATCGTTTAAGCCAGATTGAAAACATGGGAAATGTACAGAGTGTGTTTGTGATGGGGGTGATAAAGCAGACGCATCAGTTGGTGTGGTAGGGGGTGAGGTTGCAAAGGTTTAAAAGGTTCAATTAGTTCAAAAGGTTTTACGATACAAACATTTTGAACTAATTGAACTTATTGAACTTTTTTGAACAATATGTAGTCATTCATAAAAAAACCTTCCCCAATATCAATATCTTCTTCTTTCAAAATTTCATACCCGAGTTTTTGATAAAATGCCAATGCATTGTTGAAGCGATTTACGTTTAGCTCAATACTGCCGGCTCCATTCTTTCTGATTTCACTGTAAATAGCTTCTAACAATAATTTGCCAATTCCTTTTTGTTGTTGATTGGGCAGTACATATAGTTTGTGAAGTCTGTGATGATTGGTTTGATTTTCATATGTTGAGAAACTGGCAAAGCCAATAGCAGTGTTGTTTTCATCAACTGCTAAAATAAATCGATGACCTAAATTTTCTTGCTGGTGTTGAAGAGAAGTGATGTTGTATATTTTCTCTAGCATGTAATCCAATTGCTCTTGAGTAACGATTTCACCGTAAGCAACTGGCCATGTTTCAAATGCAATTTTTCGAATCATTTCAAAATCCTTGCTGTCGACTATGCAATTCATTATCATTTACTTTGTAATGATTTTTACATTGGGCGCATAAAAAGGATGTCCTTGTGCGTCTTTGGCAATCACATCAAAGAAATACAATTCTTCACCGGCGATTAAGTCTTCTTTGATGATTCTTGTCCATTTTTCAGGTAGTGGAGTGGAAGTGAAATAGTCAGAAGCTATGCTTGTTGTAGGTGAGAATTTGCCGGTTCCCTCATCTTCGGTCATTGCTTTTCTTTTGTATAAGAACTGATAATAAGTTACAGTCAATGTATTGTTTTTATCATCCGTTACTTTTAATGAAGCACCAATCAGAGCCTTTGCTTGTTCAACAGGCAACACAACAGAATCTTTAGCAATGCCCAAAACTGTGGTAAGTTTTGGAGGTTTTATTTTTATTGATGTTGTGGGCTTTGGTGCTGTTGGTTTTTTTTGAGCATAAATACAATTAGATAAAAACAAAAGCATAAAAGGTATCACCAGGTATTTTGTATACTTCATTTTGATAACATTAAGTTGGCTAAAGTACAACACATATTTTATTGTTGTATTGATTTAACTTTTCAATGACAAGTATTATTGATTCAAAATCGCCAAGCTTTCTTCAATTACTTTTATTTTTGTTTCAGCATCTGATTTTTTCTTTTGTTCTAATGCCAGTACTTCAGGCTTCGCGTTTTGAACAAATTTTTCATTACCCAATTTCTTTTCCACTGTTGCTAAAAATCCTTTTAAGTGATTGAGTTCTTTTTCTAAATCAGATTTTTGAGAAGCGGTGTCAATAGGTTGTTCTGTTACCACATAAAATTTATCTTTTCCAATAACTGTAGTAAATGAGCCACTGATATTATCCTGAGTAAACTCAATCGATTGTGCATTTATCTGTTTTGATAAAATACTTTCAATAGAAGAGAAAACTGCTGCATTTTCTGTTTGGATAAACAACTTGATGCTTTCTTTTGGTTTGAGTTGTTGTTTGTTTCTTACATCTCTTAAGCCGCTGATGGCATTCTTCAACAACAAGCCATTGTTCAATACCATTGCATTAGGTGTCATGGCATTTTGATATTGTTTGATGCACAAGTCTTCATTTGTTTCTTGAAGTTGATGGAAAATCTCTTCTGATACAAATGGCATGAAAGGATGAAGCATCTGCATCAACTCAGTAAAATAGCCAATCGTTTTTTTGTAAACATTTTTTGAAATCGGTTGTTCGAAGCCTGGTTTGATCCATTCCAGATACCAACTGCAGAAATCATCCCAAATTAAAGAGTAAATTGTTTTTAACGCTTCACTAAGTCTGAATTGCTGCATCATGGTTTCTACTTCGATGCTAACTTCGTTTAATCTATTTTGGAACCAATCAATGGCAAAGCGGCTTTCATCAGTATCAGATTCAGCTTGTCGACCTTCCCACATTTTAATCAGCTTGAGTGCATTCCAGATTTTATTATTGAAATTTCTTCCTTGCTCCAAAGCCGATTCATCAAACAAAATATCATTACCGGCAGGAGAAGCAATCATGATGCCGAATCGAGTAGCATCAGCGCCATACACATCAATCAGCCCCAGTAAGTCGGGTGAATTGCCCAAACTCTTACTCATTTTTCTTCCTTGCTTATCTCTTACAATACCTGTGAAATAAACCTCTTTAAATGGCTTGGCATCCATGTATTCAAATCCTGCCATAATCATACGCGCCACCCAGAAGAAAATAATTTCAGGAGCGGTAACTAAAGTATCAGTAGGATAGTAATATTTAATTTCTTCGTTGTTAGGATTACTATACCCTTTGAAAACTTCGAATGGCCATAACCAACTGCTGAACCAAGTGTCCAGACAATCCTCATCTTGTTTTAAAGTTGCGTTTGTAATGCCATGTTCTTTTTTAAATGCAGCAATTGCATCAGCTTCATTTTCTGCAACTACAAATTTTCCATCTGCATCATACCAGGCGGGAATGCGATGTCCCCACCACAACTGGCGACTGATACACCAATCTTTAATGTTCTCCATCCAGTGGCGGTAAACATTTTTAAATTTACCAGGATAGAATTTTATTTCTTCTTCCATTACTGCTTTGAGGGCAGGAGAGGAGATTTCTTTCATACTCAACCACCACTGTAAACTCAAACGTGGTTCAACCACCACATCGGTTCTTTCACTGTAACCCACTTCACTTGTATATTCTTCTGTTTTTAAAAGGAATCCTTTTTCTTCCAACTCAATAGCGATTTTTTTACGGACATCAAATCTGTCCATGCCTACATAAATCTGAGCTGCCTCACTTAATGTGCCGTTGTCATTAAACACATCGATTACTTCTAGATTATGTTTTTGTCCCAGCGTGTAATCGTTTACGTCATGAGCTGGTGTTACTTTCAATGCACCTGTTCCAAAGTCCATGGTTACATAATCATCGGCAATGATTTGGATTCGTCTGTTGATTAACGGTACGAAAGCGAATTTTCCATGAAGGTGTTTGTAGCGTTCATCATCAGGATGTACACAAATTGCCGCATCTCCCATAATGGTTTCTGGACGAACGGTGGCAATGATGATATGGTTGTCTGTACCTTCGATGGCAT
>CANHLV010000074.1 GCA_947461495.1 Chitinophagaceae bacterium | reverse complement strand
ATACATACTGCCTCATCGGCAAATTTTACATGTAAACTATCTTTATCGGCAGTTGAATATACAGCCACAGTTCTGATACCCATTTCTCTGCATGTTCTGATGACACGCAAAGCAATTTCTCCTCTGTTGGCGATTAATATTTTTTTAAACATAACGGTTAAAATGTAAAAAGTAAAAATTCAAAATTCAAAATGTAAAAGGAGAAGGGCTTAATTTGTAACCTTCAACTTTAAAAATTGAAATTTATTTTATTATGCAGGATCAACTAGGAATAGAGGCTGATCGTATTCTACAGGACTCGCATCATCAACCAAAACCTTTACAATCTTACCTTTCACATCACTTTCGATTTCATTAAAAAGTTTCATGGCTTCAATGATACAAACGGTTTTACCTGGAGTAACATCATCGCCTACGCTGGCAAAAACGGGTTTACCAGGTCCGGCTTGACGATAAAAAGTACCAATCATCGGACTTTTAATAGTCACATAATTATCAGCTTTAGGTTCCGCCTTTACAGCTGGTGGAGGTGTGTTTGCTGCAGGTGCTGCTGGAGCAGGTGCAGCAGCTTGAGGAAATGATTGGGTTGTTGTTGCTACAATATTTTGTACGGGATCTTTCTTTTGTTTGATGGTGATTTTTCTGCCATCTTCTTCAATGGTAATTTCACCAATTGATGTTTTGTTGATGAGCTTTACCAGCTCCTGGATTTGTTTAATGTCCATGATATTTAATTGAATGATTAAATAATTATTAAATCGGAGCGCTAAGATAGGAAATCATATCTGATTAGCTCAAATAAAAAAAATCAATTTTGCTCAAAAACAACAAAAAAATGCTCAGAAATGACCAAAAATGGCTTAAAATGACTTAAAATGGTCTGTTTTTGATAAAAACAAAAAAGGACCGAAAATGATTTTCGGTCCTTTTTTGTTTTATTTTTTCTTTAATTATTCTTTCACTCTTTCTACATATTCACCAGTCTTAGTATTAACTCTGATTAATTCACCTTCGTTGACAAATAAAGGTACGTTTACAGTTGCTCCGGTTTCAACAGTAGCAGGTTTTAAAGTTCTGGTTGCTGTATCGCCTTTCATACCAGGTTCGCTATAAGTAACCAACAAAACAATTTTATCAGGAAGTTCAACACCCATTGGTTGGTCAGTTTCTCCATTGATCAAAACAGAAACTTCTTGTCCATCTTTTAAAAACCCTGGTGCATCAATCATAGACTCTGCTACAGTTATTTGTTCAAAAGTTTCATTATCCATGAAGCTGTATCCGGTATCATCCTTATATAAATATTGATAAGTCTTTTTCTCTACACGAACAGGGAATATCGTTTCTCCACTGTTCCAAGTTACTTCAATGGTACGAGAATTATCTACGCCTTTAAGCTTTGCCCAAACTTTAGCCGCTGCACGAGCGGTTTTGTTTTGTCCAAATTCAATAACTGTATAAAGGTTATTATCAATTTTCAGAATCAGTCCTGAACGCATGTCAGCAGTTGTTGCCATAAAATGAATTGTTAATTTTTTATAAATTTGTACGCAAAAATAGTGATACTCGGCTTAAAAAGAAAATAGAAATTATTCTAATTGTAGTAACTGCTTGATTATTTTTTCAAAAAAATGTACTTTTAACCCTAAAACTAATGATCGTGAAAAATCTTTTTCTTGTTTTATGTATTTGTGTTTCAGTTTTGTTTTCTCATGCGCAGGATGCTAAAGAATCGCTTCCTCCATACAAGAAGACACTTACAATTCCGAATTTCACTGTGTTTAAACTTCCAGACAGTACAAAATTTACCAATTTAGATTTTGAAAAAGGGAAAAAGACCATTATTGTCTTTTTTGGCCCTGAATGTGGACATTGTTCTGTTTTTGCAAAGAAAATGATGGATAGTATCGATCTTTTCAAGCATACTCAGATAATGATGGTTTCTTCTTTCGATTATGGAAAGATTAGAAAATTCTCTGATGAGCATAAATTATTAGACTGTCCATTTATGACGGTTGGCAATGACAAAGATTATTTTTTCATTTCACATTATGGTATTCGAGCTTTCCCTTCAGCCTATGTTTACAATACAAAAGGCAAATTTGTGAAGAGCTTTGAAAGTGAAATCTGCATCAAAGAACTGGCTGAGACCAAATAAAATTCAAAATATTTCCACATTTTCTATTTACTAACAAGTTGATTCAGGTTAACTTTGCGGCCAAATATTTTAATCAATCTAATAAATACATTTTATGAAAGTAACTGTAGTTGGTGCAGGAGCAGTTGGTGCTACATGCGCAGACAACATCGCTAGAAAACAATTGTGCGATGAATTGGTAATTCTTGACATCAAAGAAGGGGTTGCAGAAGGGAAAGCAATGGACTTGATGCAAACTGCTCAAATTGAAGGATTTGATACTAAGATTACGGGCTCTACCAATGATTACTCAAAAACAGCAGGAAGTTCAGTAGCTGTAATTACTTCAGGAATTCCACGTAAACCGGGAATGACTCGTGAAGAATTAATCGGCATCAATGCTGGTATTGTGAAAACGGTTACTGAAAATTTATTAAAACACTCTCCGGATGTGATTATTGTAGTAATCAGTAATCCAATGGATACAATGACATACTTGGCATTGAAATCAAGCGGCCTTCCAAAAAATAGGATCATTGGAATGGGAGGTATGTTAGATAGTGCTCGTTTCCGTTATTTTTTAAGTCAGGCTATGCATTGCTCTCCAAATGATTTACAGGCAACTGTTGTAGGTGGACATGGAGATACGACTATGATTCCATTAACTCGTTTGGCTACATATTGTGGAACACCTGTTTCTAATTATTTAGATGCTGAAACATTGAAGAAAGTGGCTGCCGACACAATGGTTGGTGGTGCTACACTTACAGGTTTATTAGGCACTTCAGCATGGTATGCTCCGGGTGCTGCTGGTGCTGCTGTTGTAGAAGCGATCGTAAGAGATGAAAAGAAAATGATGGCTTGCTGTGTTTCTTTGGAAGGTGAATATGGCATGAATGATATTTGTTTAGGCGTTCCTGTTATCGTTGGAAAAAATGGCTGGGAAAAAATCGTTGATTACAAATTGAATGAAGAAGAAATGGCAGCTATGAATAAAAGCGCAGAAGCTGTTAGAAATATGAACAGTGTATTATCAACTTTAGGTTTGTAATACTGAAAAATAAAAAAAGCCGGACAATTGTTCGGCTTTTTTATTTGTCAAAAAATAATTTGATTCTTTAAATGCAACGTCACTTTTAGGAGACATTGCTGATAATTATTTTACACCCACCGTTGAAACGGTGGGCTAAATTGGAATATAGTTCTTAATGAGTAAAATATTTATCAAATGTCTGTTTCAGTATTTAAATTAACCTCTTGAACCTTTTGAACATCTGAAACCTTTTGAACAATAAAAAACATACCAGCGCTGCGAATTAAACATCCAGTATCCAGTATCCAGTATCTTGTATCCAGCCGTTCCTAACTCACCCCCTCAATTCCCATCTCCCTATTGATTTTCAACACCAATCCCTGCAATACTTTCCCCGGTCCACATTCAGTGAAATGAGAAGCACCATCGGCAATCATGGATTGAACACATTGAGTCCATTTAACCGGTCCTGTTAGTTGGGCGATTAGATTTTCTTTAATCATATTGGGGTCACTTACAGCAATAGCCACCACATTTTGATATACTGGACAAATAGGCGTGTTGAATTGTGTTTCATCTATAGCTTTTGCCAATTCTTCTTTTGCAGAAGCCATCAATGGAGAATGGAATGCCCCTCCAACAGGTAATACCAATGCTCTTTTGGCACCCGCTGCTTTCATTTGTTCACAGGCCATTTCGATTCCTTTTACAGATCCGCTGATGACCAATTGGCCGGGACAATTGTAATTTGCCGCAACTACAACTTCACCTGTTTCTTTTGTAATGTTTTTGCATATTTCTTCAACTTTTTGATCGTCTAAATTCAATACAGCAGCCATGGTTGAAGGTTGTAATTCACAGGCAAGTTGCATGGCTTTGGCTCTTATGGCAACCAATTTCAACGCATCTTCAAATTGTAAAGTTTTGTTGGCTACTAATGCAGAAAACTCTCCAAGAGAATGCCCGGCTACCATATCAGGTTGTGCGTCTGGTAAAGTTAAAAATGCAGCAACAGAATGTATAAAAACAGCAGGTTGTGTAATATTGGTTTGTTTCAACTCTTCATCAGTTCCTGAAAACATTACATCAGAAATTCTAAATCCTAGAATTTCGTTTGCTTTTTCAAATATGGCTTTAGCTGATTCGTTCGATTCGTATAGGTTTTTCCCCATGCCACTGAATTGAGAACCTTGACCTGGAAACACAAATGCTTTCTTCATAACTTTCATTTTTATTGATGCAAAGAAAATAAAAAATCCCGCAATAAGCGGGATTAGTAATTATTAATTTCAAAAATGAATTAATGTAAATTTTTGGAGATGAGTTTCAGGAATTCACTTCTGGTTTCATTTTTTTCAAATTCGCCAAAGAAAGCAGATGTAGTGGTTACTGAATTTTGTTTGGTTACGCCTCTCATCATCATGCACAAATGTGAAGCTTCAATTACAACAGCTACACCTAATGGGCTCAATGATTCTTTGATGGCATTTAATATTTGCTCAGTCAATCTTTCTTGAACTTGCAATCTTTTACTATAGACATCAACTACACGTGCAATCTTGCTTAGTCCTGTTATATACCCATTTGGAATATAAGCTACATGAGCTTTACCGTAAAACGGCAACATGTGATGTTCGCACATGCTATATAATTCAATGTCTTTTACAATGACCATTTCACTTACATTTTCATGAAACTTTGCTGATTCCAGAATGGCTTTTGCATCCATTTCATAACCTTGAGTCAAATATTGCATGGCTTTAGCAATACGCTCAGGTGTTTTTAACAATCCTTCTCTGTTGGCATCTTCACCAATTTGGGTAATGATGTTTTTATAGGCTTCAGAAAGTGATAATGTTGTTTCTGTATCGTATTGTTCTATTTTTTTGTAAGCCATTTCGTTTTATTTATTATTGATGTGGATATTCCACGAAATTTCTTTCGGTTTCATATAATCTCACCTGCATTTCCAATTCAGGATTGATTTTGTCTTTTAGAATGTTATAAATCACAATGGCAATATTCTCAGCCGTTGGATTCAAGTCTTTGAATTCAACACAATCTTCATTTAAGTTGCGATGGTCGAATTTTTCAATTACATATTGCTGAATCAAATCACTCAACACTTTCATGTCCATTACGTAGCCTGTATGTGGATCAGGTACACCAACAACTTTAACGATCAACTCGTAATTGTGTCCGTGATAATGAGGGTTATTGCATTTTCCAAATACAGCTTTGTTTGTTTCGTTATCCCATAAAGGATTGTGTAGCCGGTGTGCTGCATTAAAACTTTCTTTACGGTAAACGGCTACTTTTTGCTGCATATGAATAATATAACAATATGAGATAAAATTTGTTCAAATAGAACAATACTAAAATTAAGGATTGTTGTTTTTATTAAAGCTGATTATTCCCCGAAATACTCAACATAAATCCTGGGTGTCTCATAAAGCTTCAAGGCATAAAGTTTGATTTCGGAAGGAAGTTGGGGTTGCAGCTGGTTCCAGATACCGATAACTAGATTTTCGATGGAACATAATTTACCCGCCATAAAATCCACATCTAGATTAAGATTTTTATGGTCTAGCTTTTCAATAACGTAATCCTTGATGATGATACTCAGTTTTTTTACATCAAATACAAAACCCGTATCCGGATTGGGATTTCCGGCAATGGTTACATGTAATTCGAAATTATGTCCATGCCAGTTTTCATTAGCACATTTACCAAATACAGCTTCATTTTCTTCCTTTGTCCAAGAAGGATTAAAAAGCTTGTGAGCTGCATTGAAATGTTCTATTCTGGTAATATAAACCATTGAAAACGACTGATTTTTTGCAAATGTAGATACTATTCGGTGAAATATAAAGTGTAAACACGAAATTTGCACCATGTCGATATTGATTGTAGCCGCCACTCAGTTAGAAATACAGCCTTTCATTGAAGCACATCCTGATGCCGATTATTTGATTTCAGGAGTTGGTGTAGCTGCAACAGTGTTTCATTTGATGAAACGAATTGAAAAAAATAAATACAGCTTTATTTTACAAGTAGGGTTGGCAGGTACGTACCGAGATGACATGAAATTGGGCGAGTCGGTAATTGTAGAAAGTGATTGCTTTGCTGATCTTGGTGTTTGGGAAAATAAAAGAATAATTTCTGTATATGATTTAGGGTTAACTAATCCTGATGAATCTCCTTTTGAAAATGGCCGGCTTGTTAACCATAATGTTTATATCAATACAACTCAAGCAAAAAAAGTAGAAGGTGTAACCGTTAATTTACTAACAGATGATTTGAATTATGTAGAAGCAATGAGAATGAAATACAATGCTGCTGTTGAATCAATGGAAGGAGCTGCATTACATTATGTTTGCATTCAAAAAAATATCCCTTTCTTACAAATCAGAGGCATCAGCAACAAAGTAGGAGAGCGCGACAAATCAAAATGGAATTTCAAAGAAGCGATTCAGTCTTCAAATCAACTTCTCAGCGAAATTTACATTTCATTAAAAACAAATTGACCTCATGTTATTGACACTTGCATTTTCTCCTTGTCCAAACGATACGTTTATATTTGATGCTTTGGTCAATGGTAAAATAGACACAGAAGGTTTTGAATTTAAAGTGGCTTTAGAAGATGTAGAAACTTTGAACAACAACGCCATTTCAAATCAATACGATATTTCTAAGATTAGCTACGGTGTTTACCACAAGATTATAAATGATTATATTATTCTTGATAGCGGAAGTGCATTGGGAACAGGCGTTGGTCCATTGTTGATTTCAAAAGAAGAAAAAGAACATCAAGATGTAGATCACGAAACCATTGCCATACCGGGAGAAAATACAACGGCTCATTTCTTATTTTCTATGGCTTATCCAAATGCTACAAACAAAGTTTTTTTGCGTTATGATGAGATTGAAGAGTTTGTGAAAGAAGGGAATGGTCTAGGCGTAATTATCCACGAAAACAGATTTACCTATCACCAAAAAGGCTTGTATAAAATAGTTGATTTGGGAGATTATTGGGAGAAAACGACTAAAGACCCCATTCCTTTAGGAGGAATTGTGATGAGAAGAAATATAGAAAAATCGATTCAGCAAAAAATAGCCCAACTTATAAATAAAAGTATTGCTTACGCATACACTCATTATCCGGAGTTGAACGATTATATCAGAACTAATTCACAGGAAATGAGTGATGCTGTTATGCACCAGCATATCGAATTGTATGTGAATGATTATTCAAAAACGCTTGGTCCTAATGGAAAAGAAGCTATCTTAAAAATGTTGGAAGTTTTTAAGGTTGATGTGGCAACAAAAAATGAAGATTATTTTTTTGTCGGCTGATTTATTTTTTCAAAGCTTTTCCATAAACTTCAAGGCATCTTTTTCTGGCGAAATCATGGTCTACTATCGGTTTTGCGTAGCCGAACTCTTGAAATTCTGGCACCCATTTTTTTATGTACATCAATTCTGGATCAAACTTTTTTGTTTGTAGGTAAGGGTTAAAAATTCTGAAATAAGGTGCCGCATCACAGCCACTCCCTGCAGCCCACT
>CANHLV010000073.1 GCA_947461495.1 Chitinophagaceae bacterium | reverse complement strand
GCATTTGCTTGATATTTTGATCTCAACATAATTCATTATGCTTTCGTCCAAAATATCGGCTCAAACACCCGTCTTTATTGCCTTTTTTCCTTTCATCACGATTCCAACTGCAAAATCCGGGTTAAATAGCATTAACCAGTGTGACATCTGATTACTAAAGTTAGTTTTATTTAAATAAAATAGATAACCATTTTAACTTATTGAACCTTTTGAACTTTTTGAACTTTTTCAAAAAGCACTAACACTCACTCAAACTTATCGGCACATTTACCGCCAGGCCGCCATCGGAAGTTTCTTTGTATTTGTTGTTCATATCTTTAGCTGTTTCCCACATGGTTTTGATGACACTATCTAGACTTACTTTAGCGTAATCAGGTGCGCTTTGCATAGCAAGTTGACTAGCAGTTATAGCTTTGATAGCTCCCATCGCATTTCTTT
The DNA here is from genome assembly GCA_947461495.1 of Chitinophagaceae bacterium. Taxonomy (GTDB): domain Bacteria; phylum Bacteroidota; class Bacteroidia; order Chitinophagales; family Chitinophagaceae; genus Ferruginibacter. Next base: position 7,320 of record CANHLV010000073.1, on the reverse strand, counting down.
CGATACAAGGAATTTGAACAAGACCACCGATGGGATCGCAAGTCATTCCCAGGTGATGTTCCATGGCGATTTCAGCAGCCATAAGGGCTTGTCGTTGTGTACCGCCTAAAGCTTCAGTTAATGCAGCAGCAGCCATGGCACTGCTTACTCCGATTTCAGCCTGACATCCGCCCATGGCAGCAGAAATAGTTGCTCCTTTTTTGAAAATGCTGCCCACTTCAGAAGCTGTCAATAAAAAACTGATGATTTTATCTTCGTCATTTCCATTGCAGAAAATTATAAAATAGAGCAAAACTGAAGGTATCACACCGGCAGCTCCATTTGTTGGTGCGGTTACTACCCTTCCAAAAGATGCATTTTCTTCATTTACTGCCAAAGCAAAGCAACTTACCCAATCCAGAATATATTTGAAATCATGTCCCCCGGTTTTAATTTCAGCCAACCATTCATTAAAATCATGATACACTTTACCACCCAACAATTTCTTATTCATCTCAAACGCTCTTCTGCTAACCTGTAAACCGCCTGGAAGCATGCCTTTGGTATTGCATCCTTTGAAAATGCTTTCATTCATCACACGCCAGATATTCAACACGCCAGTTTTGGTTTCATGCTCTGAGCGCCATGCGGATTCATTTTCTAGCACAATTTCGTGTATGCTCAAGCCTGTTGTTCTGCACCAATGCAACAACTCCTCAGCATTATTAATTGAAAATGGTAAATGTTTAGAGTGAGCCGCATCTGGTTTCTCTCCTTCTGTAATGACAAAGCCTCCTCCAATTGAATAGTACGTAACGGCAACATCATTCCCATCTTTAATTTTAGCAAGAAAGCTCAGTGCATTGGGATGAAAAGGCAATGATTCGTGGTATAAAAACTCAATATCTTCAGAAGGGTTGAAACTGATTTCATGCTTACCTGCCAATAACAGCAAATTCATCGTTTTGATGTCGGAAATCTTAGATTGAATACTATGTACATTAAAGGTAACGGGATCTTCACCGCAGAGTCCAAGTTGAACGGCAATATCTGTACCATGACCAATTCCTGTTTTGGCTAATGAACCATATAATAAAACTTCAATAGAAACAACCTCTTGTAATAATGATTTTTCTTCTAGAAAAGAAGTGAACATTTTTGCAGCTTTCCATGGGCCTAATGTATGACTACTACTTGGACCAACGCCAATTTTAAAAATATCAAATACGGAAATAACTTCCTGCATGGGCATGAATTGAAAGTGAAGCAATCATTGAGTTCAATCCTATACAAGTTAATCAAAGAAAACTATACTACACCAAGAATGGTAAAAACAAATTTCAAGTATGAATTTGCAGGTAAAATCACAGTTCCATTTTGATCTTGTTGTGAATTGCTACCATAAGCTAGTGATGGTGGAATGTATAAAGTAATGGTACCACCGTCTTTAATTAAAGGCAGCGTTTTTTGAACACCAACAATAAGTTGACCTAAAATAAAGTTTATCCCTTCTGCTGAATTATTACCATCAAAAGGTGCGGACGCTCCTAGTAGAAAAGCATTGTAGTTAACAACAACATTACTGCATAAATTTGGTGTGTTGCCATTTCCTGCATTAGAGATCGTGTAAAATACACCGGATGAATGTTGGGTAACATTGGTAATATTATTAGCAGTGAAATAATTTTGAAGATATGTGATCTCAGCAGCTGTGGCAGCAACATTTTTGTCTTCATATGCACATACTGGACCTTTTATACAAGATTGAGAAAAAAAACTTGTTAATAAAAAAACATAAAATAAATTCTTAATCATGATGTTGTAAAAGTAAGTTTAAGTTAATGAAAAATTATTTTTCTAAAGTTGATTGTTTTTTTTTCAATTCATGGTAAAGTTGCTCATTCATTTCCCAATTGAAATGCATTCTGAAATAAGAAAAGAACAAAATACAAATTAATAGTGCAATCATTATTGTTGAAAATTCTCCTTTTATTTTTTGGCCCACTTTTGTGTACCATTCTGGTGAAAGAAAATAGACAGCAACAACCGAAAAAATTATGGGGAAAGTAAACAAAATAGCCATTGGTAATCCTCTTTTCAATTTACTTTTGAAAGTAGCATAGTCATCTCTCACCAATTCCCAGTGGTTAATAAAAGCTATTTCTTTTGGGCTGAGCATTTACAAAAATAAATGAAATGCAACAAATCTTAACATAAAATGAATATATTGCATAAATAGTTTTTTATAATTCAACCAATCAATGAAAATAGAACAACTTATCGTTCAATACCTTTATATCAACAAAAAGGTGACAATTGAAAGTATTGGTAGTTTTTTTTTAGCAGAAGAAATTGATATTTCAGATAGTGAAGATTTATTACCGTTACCTGAAAATGCAATATGGTTTACACCCAACAGTAAAGCTAATGTGGATGAAGGTCTTATTAAATTCATTGTCGAAAAAACAAAAAAAGTCAAATCCCTAGCAATTTCAGATTTAGAGTCATTTTCTATAACTGGGAAACAATTTTTAAACTTAGGCAAACCATTTCAAATAAAAGATCTTGGAAGTTTAGTAAAGAATCAAAACAATGAATTTGAATTTACACAAGCGGCCAATATTTTATCAAATTCAGAAAATAAAAATCAACCTTCAAAACATAAAAAAGACTTTAAAGAAAAAGAGTCGAAAAAAATAGATTTTTCAACCCCTGCTCTTGCAAAGAAAAAAAATATAATTCCGATTATAACATTAATTATTATTTCTGTTATTATAATATTTATGTTTATCCAATTTGGTTCAAATCTCAAAAAAAAGGAAACACAAACTATAATTACACCAACGATAGGTATTTCAAAAAAAGACAATGATCAAATTGCAAATCCAATTCTAAAGACTGATACTGTTATTAAAAAGGTTGATACTGTTAATTCCAATTTGCCTACTGAACAAAAAGTTGACACGGTTAAAAAAGTTGCTAAAAACAATACTCCTTTACCAATCATAAACTATAAAGTTATTGTAAGAGAATACAGTGGAAAAGAAGCCGCAGATAAAGGAATGATTGCGTTGTCGAGATTCGACTTTGGGAAAAACTTGATTTTATATACTTATGATTCGGTTTTATTTAAATTAGCCGTTCCAATGAAATCAACTTTCAAAGACACCCTAAGAATTAAAGATTCAATAAAGAATTTATTTGGTAAGAATACTTCTATAGATCTTAATTAAGAACGACTATTTATTAAATGACATTCGTTACTTTTTTTACTAATAATCCAACTCCATTGGAATCGTATCCCAAGCCCCTAAAGTTCTAGTTAAATCCTGTATTTGTTCGTTATTTTTATTGAATCGAATTGAATTAGAGAACTCAAGATTGCCCACTAATTTCAAGTAAACTAAGGTGTCTTTATAAAAATTAATTAGCGTGATATTATTTTGAGCTGATAAATTTATAAAATAGGGAGTGTCAATAGGCGGAACATTTTTGACAATAACTTTTGCAAAAGCACTTCGATGACATTTTAAATCTTTAATAAATGTTCCTGCAGTTTGAATGGTATGATCTTGAGGTTTTGTATAATCAGAAAGCACATGTTGTTCATCACTTGGCAAAGCAAGGACCTCTAATTCAAATTCACCATTTGCAGTAAATGACAATTCATAGTTCCCAAAAGCATCAGTTGTATCTGTAATAGCTACCTCAGTTCTCACTGCTGATGTTCCGCCCAAACCGTTTGGTTGGAGTTCTACTTTAATCAATTGTACAACTGAATGTTGAATCGGCAAATTGGAAACAATATCTGTAATTTTTCCACTGACATTAACTTGTCCATAAATCAACTCATGCTTTTTCTTACATGCTGAAATGGATAAAATAAAGAAAAGTATAAATAGATACTTCATTATGGCAAGGTATTTAAAAAAACTAATTTACTTCACATTCTAAAATTATCGAAACAAACTTAACTTAGACAATTACTTGAAATTATTGTCGATGCAAAAATTAATTCTAGAGATCACCAAATCTTTAATGGCAGTTGCTGATGCTCAAAAAGCAAAACAAATGCAACGATTTTTCAAAACCGGTAAAGGCGAATATGGAGAAGGTGATGTTTTCATTGGTGTAAGCGTTCCTCAGCAAAGAGCCATTGCTAAGCAATATCAAAATGATTGCAGTAAAACTGATATCATCGAATTGCTCGACTCTCTTATTCACGAAGAAAGATTAACCGGCGTTTTCATTCTTGTAGATAAATTTAAAAAAGGAATCAAATCAAACAAGGAACAAGAATGGGTTGATTTATATATTGAGAAAGCAGATAAAATGAACAATTGGGATCTTGTAGATTCTAGCGCTCATCATATTTTGGGCAAATGGCTTGAAAAAAGAGACCGAAAAATCTTATATGAATTTTCCAAATCAACATCGCTTTGGAAAAACAGAATCGCTTTAGTAAGCACTTTACATTTCATCAGAAAAAATGATTTTGAAGATGCATTACAGCTTTGTGAAATTGCGCTCCCTCACAAACACGATTTGATTCATAAAGCTTCTGGCTGGATGCTTAAAGAAATGTATGAAAGAGATCCAAATCCTACTTGTAAGTTTATTGATACATTCAAAAAAAAGATGCCAAGAACCATGCTGCGCTATGCTATAGAAAAAATGCCCGAACCGCAACGAAAAGCTTATTTAAGTAAATAAAAAAAGGGGCAGAAAGTATCAGTTTCCACCCCCATTCAATTATTTGCAGTGTTATTGTCTTTTACAACTTTTATTCTGCAACAATCTGTTTATTCCGAATATGTCCTGATTAATTTGCAATTTTTATTTTGCTTTCTTGAAATCAGTTTATTGTTCTTGAAACAAATATATCTGACTCGTTAACTAACCGACTGTATTGAAATGAACTGATGTAAAAATACAGTCAACAACATCGTTTAATTATGACCGAAAGTGATGTTAACCATGAGTGTCATCAGTTAATCTGCATCTTTCACTTTTGATTTTTTATCTTTTTTATTTCCGTGTCTGCCACTACCATCACCAGTATCAACAATACCATTTTGAGGTGCTAATTCATCTAGTACAGATTTTAATTTTTTATAGGCTTCTTCAGATGCTGCAGATTTGTTTTCTTCTGTGATTAATATCTCTTCAAATGGTGCATTTTTCATGTCAAACAACTCATTGTTGTTATTCAATTTCCAGCCTTGATTTCTTGCATACCATTTGTTGCCAAGCTCGCAGAAAATCCAGTCTCTTTCCGGTGTGTTTTTACCTAATAAATTATAAGCAAAACTCTTTCCGTCAATTTTACCTGACGGCAATTTAGCTCCGGTAAGTTCTGCAACAGTTGGTAAAATATCGCTGGCATCAATCAATTGATTTGAGACCACACCTGAAGGCACTTTGCCCGGCCAGTTGGCTATCATAGGAACCAAACCACCACACTCCTTCATTTCGCCTTTTTTTCCAGATAGTATTTTTCCATTAATGGTTGAATTGGTATAAAATTGACCGGCTGTTCCATTGTCACCCATAAAGAAAATAAGTGTATTGTCTCTTAACTTTAGGCTATCCAATGCCGCTACTAACTCACCCACTAATTTATCCATATAAGCCACATTGTCTGCATATAAATCTTTGCTGTCTGGTTTGCTATCAGGTGTAGCTATAATAGTACCATGAACATGAGACATAGGATAATAAGCAAAGAAGGGTTTGTTTTTATTTTTTGACAAGAACTCAACTAAATGGTCGTGCATCAAATCAGGCATATATTCAGCGTCAGTCATCACTTTATCTTCACCATTTACAGTATAATGATGTGTTTTTTCAGGCGAATTTTTATATACGCCGCTTGCTTTGAATCTCAAGTAATCATCAAAACCGAATTCACCAGGCCCTAATGGTAATTGCCCCCATTTACCTACACATGAAGAAACATAGCCAACAGGAGTTAACAACTGTGGAATCATTTTTTCGGTTTCTTGTTTCATTAATGTTGTAGCATCTTGATTAGTCGCACCGGTTCTAAAAGCATAACGACCTGTCATAATCAATGCTCTAGATGGTCCGCATAAAGGAGCCGTAAACATTTGATTAAAACGAATACCTTCTTTGGCAAGCTTATCAATATTGGGTGTACTATAATGATCGGCACCATAACAACTTACATTTCCAATACCTAAATCATCAGCAAGAATAAATATAATGTTAGGTTTTTGTGTCAAACCCAATGATTCATTTCTATGACTTGATTTTCTTTTTTGAGCTACAGCTCCAGTTGATATCAACGCTAACAATACTACAATAACAAAACAGATCCTTTTCATTTTATTTTTCTGATTTTAAATTTTTACTTTTTACTTTTTACTTTTCAACTAATCCCCACCCTTCTGCCAATTAGTGGTATCACCTTTCAATCTAGTTAAGGCTTTCCATTCGGTTTCCATTCCCTTGTCACCTTGTTCATTCATCCATATTTTCAAATCCGTGAATAGCTTTTCTTTAGTTTTGGCAATCGATTTATCATCAGCTAAATTTTTCAACTCGTAAGGATCTTTCTTTACATCATAGAATTCAAATTCAGGCCTGTTTCTGTACAATTTTGCATGTTCATATTCATCCTTAGTGACATTAGATTCAACCAGCCATGACTCATACAATTTATTTCCATGCTTAGAACCTGATGAAAGAAATTCTTCATTAAAATTCAGATTCCAAATGAGTTTGTAATTGTGGTCTTGTATAGATCTTACCGGATAGCAGTCTGAACCATTTGAAATACCTCTTGTGGTATGAACACCGTAAACATAATTTCTAATTTCAGCATCTTTGCCTTTTAATGCAGCCATGAAACTTTTACCATCCAAAGGCATCGTTTGGTTCTTATCTCCTCTTAATGATTTGGGATCACCTCCTGCAGCTTCGTACAATGTTGGCAATACATCAATGTACTGAGCCAAAATTCCTGTTCTGGTTCCAGGCTTTATCATCTTAGGCCATTTGGCTATGAATGCAGCTTTCAGTCCCATGTTGTAACAAGTCCATTTCCCAAAAGGCAATGAAGAACCATGTTCACTGGCAAAAATGAAAAGCGTGTTGTCTTTGTTATTGTTTTTTTCAATGAAATTCATGCAATCACCAACCAAACTGTCGGCGTAAGTAATCTCTGCATAATAGCGTACTAATGATTGTCTGGTCTCTTTGGTATCAACAAGAAAAGATGGCACTGTTAATTTCTTTGCGTTGTATTGATCAGTATTCCCTCTGTTCCAAGGAGAATGAGGTTGATTGGTGGCAACAATTAGCAAATACGGTTTTGAT
>CANHLV010000072.1 GCA_947461495.1 Chitinophagaceae bacterium | reverse complement strand
TTTTCCTTTTAATCTGAATATTTTTCCACTTTGTGTTCCGGCAGGGATTTTGATTTTTGCTTTTCCATCGATGGTAGGAACTTCTGCTTGTGTACCAAAAACCGCATCAGGAAATGAAATGTGTAAATCAAAAACCACATTTAAACCATCACGTTGTAATTGTGGATGTGGTTCTTCTTCTATTTGAACGATTAAGTCTCCAAAGCTGCCACCTCTTTCTCCTACATTACCTTTACCACCTACGCTCAATTGCATGCCTTCCTGTACACCTGCAGGAATATCAATGGTAACGGTTTCTTCTCCATAAACCCTGCCTTCGCCTTTACAACTGGTACATTTGGCAGCAATCGTGGTGCCTTCACCGTTACAGGTTGGACAAGTAGTAACCGTTTGCATTTGTCCTAAAAAGGTATTTTGTACTCTTCTTACTTGTCCACTGCCATTACATGAGCCACAGGTTTGTATGCTGCTTTTATCTTTTGCACCACTACCTGCACATCCGGTACATTTTACATATTTTTTTATCTTGATGGTCTTGTTAGCACCTTTTGCCATTTCCTCAAAATTCAGCTTTAGCTTAACCCTAAGATTACTCCCACGTGTACCCGTACTTCTTCTTCCACCACCACCGCCTCTGTTTCCAAAGAAACTCCCAAATCCTTCATCACCAAAAATATCTCCAAACTGACTGAATATATCGTCCATATTCATGCCGCCGCTGTAGCCACCGCCTCCACCACCTCTTCCCTGACCGAAGGCATTATGTCCGAATCTGTCATATTGTGCCTTTTTATCAGGGTCATTTAAAATTTCATATGCTTCAGCCGCTTCTTTAAATTTATCTTCTGCAGATTTGTCACCAGGGTTTCTATCGGGATGGAATTGCATGGCAACTTTACGATATGCCTTTTTTATTTCATCCTGACTAGAATTTTTATTAACACCTAAGACTTCGTAATAATCTCTTTTATTTGACATTTTTCGCTTTTGGAATAATTAGAATATTGTTTTTCTGTATTTGATTACTTGCCAACCACAACTTTTGCAAATCGGATTAATTTTTCATTTAAATAATATCCTTTTTCCATTTCATCAATTACTTTTCCTTTCATTTCCGGGCTAAGTTGAGCTTCGGAAATGGCCTCATGCTTTTCTACATCAAAGTCTTCATTGATACTTTCCATTGCCTTCAATCCCTTCTGTTGTAGAATATTTCTAAGTTTGTTGAAAACCAATAAGGTCCCTTCTGCTTCTGTTTCTTTTCCGTTGCTCTTGAGTTGTTTTTCTGCTCTGTCGCAATCATCGAGTACATCCAATAGTGAGACGATTATTTCTTTACCTGCCGTTTGCATCAGTTCCATTCTCTCTTTTGCATTTCTGCGCCTGAAATTATCAAACTCTGCAACTAGTCTAAGATATTTATCCTTTTGTTCCTCAAGTTCGAGTTGCAATTTTATACTAGGATCTGGTGCTCCTGCATTGTTTTCAGTTTCTTTGTTGTCTTCAGTTAACATTTCTTCAGCTGTTTTCATATTGTTTTCTTGCATAATTATAATTGATTTGTTCGCAAAGCTAAGCATGTCAAACATTTTGCCAATATAATAATAGCAGTCATTTTGACACAAAAAAAAATTGAATGAAAAAAGAGAGAGTAGGGGTGGGTTATGGTTTCAATTATTTTACAACTTGAAACTTCCCGGATTCTAGCACGGCACCGCTTTGATTGCGTAATTGATAAATATAAATGCCTCTGTAAAATTCTTCAAGATTGATGTTGATTCTTGAAGGTGTATTTTTCAATTCATAGATTTTTTTACCCATGAAATTAAAAATAAGAAGTGAATAACTTGAATTGTATCCTTTTTGAAAATCAAAATTGATTACTGCGGTAGCAGGATTAGGATAAAATTTTATGAATTTAGATGGAAGAACGGTAGGGTCTAAAGCAGTTCTGTTTTGTGCAAATGAAACATTTGACAGAGCGAAAAGTAAAACAATAATGTAAAAAAGTCTTTTCAACGCTTTGGGAATTTAATTAACAGAGTACTAAATTAAGGAAATTGAGCCGAATAATTCATTGTTTTTATAAAAAAAATTCAAAAAAATTATACGGCTCAATTAAAACCTCATTATAAACGAGCTAATACCTCATTTATTGCCTGAAAATCAGGAAGATCGCCCGGATTATCGAGTACCTCAACATATTGTAACACACCTTGTTTGTCAATCACAAAAGCAGATCTTTTACTTACGCCTCTCATGTGCATGTGGGTAAAAGATTCATGTAAACAATTGTATGTGGTGGACACTTCTTTATTGAAATCGCTCAAAAGAGGAAAATTAAGCTCTTGCTCCGCAGCAAATTTGTTTAATGTTGCAACAGAATCTACGGAAACTCCTATTACCTGAGCATCAATATTATTATAAACAGACATGTTGTCTCTTGCATAACATAATTGTTTGGTACAGTTTCCGGTAAAAGCCAGTGGAAAAAAGAATAAGAGAACGTTTTTTTTACCAGCATAATCACTAAGACTGATGGTGTCGTTAAAAGTAGTGTACAAAGTAAAGTCAGGAGCTTGTTGTCCAATTTGCAAAGCCATAATTTGATTTTTTAAAAGTTTAAGGTATAAGTATAAACAAAGTTCGTTCAAAAAAGTTGGTAATGTAAATCATTTTTTTAAACAGGAAGGCCTCGAATTTTCGAGGCCTCTGTTATCCAAACAATCCATAAAAACAAAATCTTAAGTTGTTTTTACAGGAACAAATAGTTTTTAGGATTGTATTTTTTTAAAATTTCGGACATCTGATTGCGTCTAAACTGCTGTTATTTTTTTTCATTTTCTGATAGGTTAATGACATTTCAAATCCACCTCTTCCATTGCTGCTTTGCTTTAGTTGTGAAACATTGGCGTCATAACTTATTGCAACAGCGAATGGTCTAAATTCTAATTTGGCTACAGGAATGATAGCATCTTTCCATCTTAAATAGGCACCTGCATGCAGTACATATTTATCTTCATCATCTGCATCAAGTTTCCATGAATATAAGGCACCTGCCATGATTTCTCTGTATGTACCCTGCACTGTATAATCTGATTGCAAAGTAAAAAATGACGAATTGGTCATGCTGAATCTTAAGCCACCTGATGCTACCCATTTGGGAGTCATTTCTTCAGCTCTTGAGTTGTAGAAAGAAATTCTTTTTGATTGGTTGAAATGATGATAAGCAAGGCCTGCAAAAAAATTATTATTGTCGTCTGTTCCAATTTGCCCGTTTAAACTCATACCCACACTACCATCAAGATATGCATAAGAAGAAGATGCTAATGTTTCTCCATCTGCCAATCCACCATTATACATAGTCCCATCATACTGGTTATTTGTAGTCATTTTACTTCTGTCAAATTTACGCTGCACCAATCCTCCCATAAATCCTAATGATAGATATAAATTCCTCTCTGTGCTTAATGATTTATTATAATTCAATGCCGGTAAAATATGCGTACTGGTTAAAGCAATGGAACCTGCTTTATCATAAAGTATTTGTCCGCCATAAGAGATAAAATCATCGCCATTGCCCACATGCTTTTTAACTTCACCACTTAAAGATGTTGTTTGATAAGGAACTGTTACAGCATTCCATTGTGTGCGGTATACAGATTGCATTCTTACATCTCCAGTAAAAATCCCTGTTAAAGAAGGATTTCGTAATAATGGTGTTTCAAATATTTGAGAAAAATGAATATCCTGCGCACCAGTTTGTAAAATCCCTATCAAAGCAAAGGAAATAAGTAAGTAAAATGTTTTTGGTTGCATGGTTTTTGTTTTAGTTTTTTTACATGTTCTCGCTATATATTCTGTCATTTTTATGAATTGAAATATTTAGCGTTTATCATGAATAGGATATTTTTAGGTTACGGTTAATATTAAACGAAAATCAACTTCTTTTATTACATTTTTTTTAGTAAACCACTTTATTTTAAAAAGAAGAAAAAATCATTTCATTTTTATTTATTAAGTATTGAATATTATTTTATGATGGCCACATTGCCTTTAAACAATAATTTTTCATTATTATCACAAACTACTTCCACCATGTATACATATACATCTGGGTTTAGTTTTTTCCCCTTGTATGTTCCATCCCAGGCCTTGCTGGCATCGTTTGGATTGAAATTTTCTTTCTCGAAAATGATTTCTCCCCAACGTGAAAATATTTTTATGTTTTTAATAGTAAAAATGCCGCTTCCTCTTGGATAGAAAAGGTCGTTCATGCCATCTCCATTAGGTGAAAAAGTATTAGGAATAAACATGTTTGCACCGTTACACAATACATTTACGGTAAGCTGATCTGAAGAAGCACATCCACCTTTGTTTTTTACAACAACCGTATATGTAGTTGTAGTGATGGGTTTGACTGTTATACCCGGAAAAATATCCCTGAAAATTGCACCCGTTGGAGACCATCTTGCATCAATTACATCATTGGATATCTGAGGAATTAGGTCTATTGATTGTCCAACATTGACAACTCTGTCTGCACCTGCTTCTACTGTTGGGTAATTGTATACTATCACAGGGATATATGCGGTGTCTTTGAAACAATTTCTTTCATCAGTACCTATTACTTGATAGGTAGTTGTGGTTAAAGGTGTAGCCAAAGGAGCAGCCGTTGTTGAATTATTTAGCCCTGTAGCCGGGATCCATTCATAAGTGCTGGCTCCACTTGCGGTTAGCTTAACTGAACTGCCCACACATATTGTATCGTTAGGACTAACAGACATGTTAAAAGGATATTTTACAGTTACTTTTACTGAATCGCTTTTTACACAACCATGAATTGATGTGCCGGTTACAACATACTGAATCGGGTTTGCAGGGTTCGCAATTGGACTAGCACAATTCGTACAACTTAGTCCGGTCGCAGGATACCAACTGTATGTGTTTGCCCCTGTAGCTTGTAATGTAGTACCTCTTCCTTTGCAAATCATAGTGTCAATGCCTGCATCAATATCAGGTATTGCATAAGCTTCTACATTTGAAAGCACCGTGTCTTTACAACCCGAACTGTTAGTGATTAATAATTGAATAGGGTAGGTGCCGGGTGTATTATAAAGTTGTGTTTGTGGTGACATTAAACCAGACGTGTTGCCATTACCAAAATCCCAGTTCCATGAAATTGCTGAAGTATCTGGATTTGAAAGCAGCCCATTGAATCTTACATTCAGATTTACACACCCGTTGGCTGTTTGATTAATAATGCCTTGTGGTGTGGCGACAACTTTTACAGGTATAGTGCTTATGGTTGTGTCTTTACAGCCATGTAATGTAGTCGCTATTAACATTGGAGTATATGATCCTGTTTGATTATAATAATGTGTAGGATTGGCATCATTGCTTGAACTACCATCTCCAAAACTCCAGATTAAACTGCTTAATACATCTTCAACAATTGTAGTATTATTGAAATTAACACTGCCATTATTACAAAGCGGAGTTGCATTAAAATTGAATCCGGTTCTGATATCATAAATCCTTACAGTATCTCTTCCTATAATTGGAATTACACAACCCATGCTATCGCTTAATATAAGTCTAGGTACATACGCGCCTGCAAGGTCATAGGTATGAGTTTGATTTTGTTGATTTGAACTTATTATATTACCATCACTGTAATCCCATACAAAATTTGAAGCGCCGAAAGTTACTGCATTTAGATTTATATTATAAGGCGCACATCCACTTAATCCTCCATAGGTAAATGAACCTCTTGGTCCACCCACTCTAATGTTTACAGATTTTACTGAAACGCATCCCCCTGGTCCTGTAACAGAAAGTGAGGCATTGTAGTTTCCTGCAACCGTATAAGTTGTTGATGGGTTCGCTAAATTTGAAGATGCACCTGCCCCGAAATTCCAGACATAAGTATTGTAATTTGTACTTGTGTTAGAAAAATTCACAACTAAAGGAGGGCATGTTGACACCGTATCGCTTATAGTGAAATCAGCACGTGGCATTACAATAGAAACATAATTTTGTCTTATGACAGTATCTGAACAACCATGATCGTCAAATACTATGAGTTTCACAGTATACAAACCAGCAGATCTGTATAAATGTATTGGATTTGCATTGGTTGAATGAACACTTCCATCTCCAAAATTCCAGTCATAAGTTAATCCTGATCCTATTGAACTGTTGTTAAATGTTATATTTCTGTTTGGACAACCAACCGTATCCAACGTATAAAATGATGCAGTTGGATGATAAACCGTAACCATACTTGGTCTTGTGAATGAATTGAAGCAACCGCTGCTATCATACACCCGGATTTTAACATTAAATGTTCCTCCGGAGAGATAAGTATGACAAATGCTTCTCGAATAAGTAGTATCTATTCTGCCATCACCAAAATTCCAAATCCAGTATGCTAAACCGTTTCTGCCATCGGATATGGAACTATCTCTAAAGCAAATATTCGCACCGGAACAAATATTGGTACTTGAAATTGCATTGAATTTGGCAATAGGACCATTAACCAAAATATAGTTTAATTTGATTGTTGTGTCCTTACAACCATTTTTATCTAGGGTAAACAACTTGACAGTATACAAACCTGGAATGTTGTAATTTTTGGTTATCGGTGAACAACTAGAAGGAGAACTATTTGGACTAAAAGTGCCATCGCCAAAACTCCATTTGATAGTTTGAAAGAAGCTGTTATTAACCCCTGCAGAAAAGGTTGTAGATTCCCCTCTGCAAATCACGGTGTCAGTTGCACTAATGTTGGGTATTTCATTAATGATATTGGTTGTTAATGATATGGTATTGTCACAACCGGTAATACTATTGTGTACTGTTAGTGTAATTGTATAAATCCCTGAACTGTCATAATCATGTACTGGATTTTGTTGAGTAGATGTGTTACCATCTCCAAAATTCCATAACCATGTGTCTGCTCCTATAGAACTATCTGCAAATGTTCTTCTTGATCTGTTAATGCAATCTGATATTATTTTAAATTTTGCAATTGGAGGCAACACATGTATATAGTCTTCAATTATTGTAGTGTCTGCACAACCGTTATTAAATGTGATTAACTGTACATCAAAATAGCCGGTATCCGAATAAGTATATTCAGGATTTTGAGTAGTTGAAATGCCTCCATCACCGAATTCCCAGAGCCATTGCGTAACCCCATTGCTCGGCGATGTTTGGTCTGTAAATACAACCGGTGTCTCAGGGCATACATTCCTTGGTGTACCTGAAAAATCTCCATTGGGAGCAACACCTGCTTTGATTCCATCAATATAAGTTACCGTGTCCATGCAACCGGTAGTTGTAGTAACTATTAAAGTAATTGTATAAGCTCCTGAATCAAAAACATGTGTGGGGCTAGCTAATATTGATGTAGTACTATCTCCAAAATTCCATAAGTAGCTTGCCACTGAATCAGTTCCGGTTATGCTATGATGAAAAGTACATTCCAATGGGGCGCATCCGCTTCTTGGCATTTGATCTATTGTAACTATAGGCGGCCTGATGACTACATAATTATTTAAAGAACTTGTTTTCGTACAACCATTTGCAGCAGTTGTGGTTAATGTTACCGTAAAATTACCCGTACTCAAGTAGGTATTTGTTGGATTTTGAGATGTAGACGTATTGCCATCCCCAAAATTCCATAGGTATTCACTAGCATTTGAGCTAGAATCCAAAAAGTTGATAGTCAATGGAGCCATACAAGAATTTCTAGTACCTGTAGAAGTAAAGAAAGCAGTGGGCTCAGGT
>CANHLV010000071.1 GCA_947461495.1 Chitinophagaceae bacterium | reverse complement strand
GTCGTAATATTGCGATATTGCAATATTGCAATATCGCAATATTACGTGTTCTCAACTCGAACAGCCAAATATTTTCACTAATATTTCTTCAGCAGAACTAATACCAATTTTAAATAAAATTTAGTCCGAAATTTCCTAGTATAACGCCGATGTGATAGCTGTATGGGCCAATTACATTGGACCATTACAGATATACAATCGGTATAAAATTTCTTCAAGTTGATGTATAGCAACTGCTCCAAATAAAAGAGGCTACCCAGTTTTATAGGGTAGCCTCTTTTCCTTGGGGGATTACAGAAAAATTATTTATGGGCTTCTATTTTCTTTACAAAATTCGCTTTAGGTTGTGCACCAACTAATTTATCAACCACTTCGCCATTTTTTACAAATAAAATCGCTGGAATACTAGTGATACCATAGTCCATAGATATTTGTGGATTGTGATCAACATTAACTTTTCCAACTTTTACTTTTCCATCATATTCTTTGGCCAGTTCTTCAATAACGGGTCCGATAGCTCTGCAAGGTCCGCACCATTCTGCCCAAAAATCGATTACTGATAATTTATCTGATTCTAAAAC
Source organism: Chitinophagaceae bacterium (assembly GCA_947461495.1). Lineage (GTDB taxonomy): Bacteria > Bacteroidota > Bacteroidia > Chitinophagales > Chitinophagaceae > Ferruginibacter. The sequence goes on along the minus strand of CANHLV010000071.1, from coordinate 7,227 downwards.
TTCCGCTTTGAAGTTTGCGTCTGTGAATTCGAATGCCATGTTTTTATTTTTTATTTTTAAAAATGTATTTATGATAGGGATACAAATTTAAGTCCATATTTTTTTTATGCACAATTGACATATCCACATTGGTTCAATTTAATGTTGAAAGAAAAAATTGAGGCAGGTTGTCAGATTGTAGCTACGTATACGTCAATGTGCTTGTTCGAAGATAAAAATTCAATCATATCGTCGTTCATAGTTATGCCTTTCTCAAAGCTAGACATGCTCAGCTTTTTCTGACGTAATTCGTCTATAATATTAAATTTCAATGAAGTTTTGCCTGGATTATTTTTTATGTTTTCAGTTAGGAAATGGATTAGATTTTCATCAATCAATTGAGGTGATATTTCCAGTATCAGCTGTTTGGTGATGGTAGTCTTCAGCGTTTCCAATAAATGGATTTTCGAAAATTTGAATTCGTACTGTCCATTGTTAAATCTTTGCTTGTAAGCCCCTTCAATTAATATGATACGGCCCACTTCAAGGTAATGGGCATATTTTTGATAATCTTCGCTCCAGAGCATGAACTCTGATTTACCACTGAAATCTTCTAGATGTAATACCCCGAAATTTTTACCTGTTTTTGTTAAACGATGTTGAGCATCAGTAATCAATCCAGCCAGTCTGAATGTTTTGGTATTTGGCGTTGTAGCTATCGCATTTTTTACTATGTTGTATTCACTTAGCGGTGTGATGTTGTAATAAGCCAATTCAAATTTGAAGTTATCCAACGGATGCCCACTGATGTACATACCGGTGACATCGCGCTCGAAATCAAGCTGTTCAACAAGTTGAAATGGGGGACAAGGCGGGATTTTAGGTGGGATGATATCTGGCATTTGCATGTTGCCAAATAATGTATTGGTAGCATTGGATGCCTGTGATTGGTATACGGAACCAAATTTCAGGATTTTTTCAAGTGCGTTGGTATCGCCAGGGGCTTGATAGAAATATTGAGCCCGATGCATTTCTTTGAAACAATCGAAAGCGCCACTATGAATCAAACTTTCAATAGATTTTTTGTTTACAGACCTGAGATTGGATCTTTTTACCAAATCGAAAACATCATTAAAATGTCCGTTTTTGTTTCTTTCTTCTATGATGTTGTCAATGGCCGCTTCGCCCACACCTTTCAATCCGCTAAAGCCAAAACGAATCTCACCTTTTTTATTTACAGCAAATCCACTTTGAGACTCATTGATATCCGGACCAAGCACTTTCAATCCCATGGATTTACATTCTTCCATGAAAAATGTGATTTTGTCAATACTTCCTGCATGGTTGAGAACCGCAGCCATGTATTCGCTGGGATAATGAGCTTTTAAATATGCTGTTTGATATGCAACAAATGCATAACAGGTGGAGTGTGATTTATTGAAAGCGTATTGTGCAAAGGCCTCCCAATCTGTCCATATTTTATCCAACTTATCTTTTGGATGTCCTTTTGCGGTAGCTCCTTCAACAAACTGCACCTTCATTTTATTTAGTGTGGCAATTTGTTTTTTACCCATCGCTTTTCTCAATACATCCGCATCTCCTTTGCTGAATCCTGCGAGCTTTTGAGACAACAACATCACCTGTTCCTGATATACGGTAATGCCATATGTTTCTTCAAGATACTCCTCCATGTCAGGTACATCGTAAGTCACAATTTCACGTCCATGCTTTCTGTTCACAAATTGAGGAATATAAGCCATTGGACCTGGTCTGTACAAGGCGTTCATGGCAATCAAGTCATCAAATTTATCTGGTTTGAGTTCCCTCAGGTATTTCTGCATGCCGGCACTTTCAAACTGGAAAGTAGCATTAGTATCACCTTGCTGGTATAATCGATAAGTCTTCTCATCATCAAGCGGAATATTGTCGATTTCTATTGTAATGTCATGATTTTGTTTGATTAAAGCCAATGCCGTTTTTAAAATAGACAATGTTTTCAAACCTAAAAAGTCCATTTTGATAACTCCAGCTTCTTCAATTGTATTTCCTTCAATTTGTGTTAACCAAAGGTCAGATTCTTTTGAAGTAGCAACCGGTATCAAATCCGTCAAATCTTTAGGAGCAATGATGATTCCGGCGGCATGTATACCGGTGTTTCTTACAGAACCTTCAAGCACTTCTGCTTCATGCAAAATTTTACTTTGTAAATCATTGCCATTGTATATTTCTCTGAGTTTTTTCACCGATTCAAAATCTTCAGAACCTAGCTGTTCTTTTTCCTCAAGAGATTTCTCACCATCTTTGGCTTCTTTAGCTGTGAATGGCGCTTTCAATAAACGCTTTAATGAAATACCCGGTTTTTCCGGAACCAATTTTGAAATCGCACGACTTTCTGCTAAAGGTAAATCCATAACTCTAGCTACGTCGGCGATACTACTTTTCGCAGCCATGGTACCATAGGTAATAATTTGAGCCACCTGATTTTTGCCGTATTTCTGCACCACATAATCGATAACTTTCTGACGGCCCTCATCATCGAAGTCCGTATCAATATCGGGCATGGACTTACGTTCAGGATTGAGGAAACGCTCAAACAGCAATTTGTACTTTATAGGATCAATGTTGGTAATGCCAATACAATAGGCCACAACACTTCCCGCAGCTGAACCACGACCTGGGCCTACGAACACACCAATTTCTCGTCCGGCTCTGATGAAATCACTTACAATCAAAAAGTAACCAGCGAAACCCATTTTTTCAATAACGCCTAACTCAAACTGAATTCTTTCTTCAGCTTCCGGAGTTAGTATTTTGTATCTATCTCTCGCACCTGCCCAGGTAATGCTTGCGAGGTATTCATCTTGTGTTTTGAAATTTGCAGGCACCACAAAATGGGGTAGAAGAATATCTTTTTTTAAATCCAGTAATTCAACTTTATCTACAATTTCATTGGTATTTTCAATCGCCTCGGGTAAATCAAAAAACACCTTACCCATTTCTTCGGTTGTTTTAAAATAAAACTGATCATTGGGAAATGCGAATCGTTTATTCTTAGTAGACACATCGTCATCATTAAATTCACGAAGGGCAGGGGTGCTTTGTTTTTCACCGGTATTGATGCACAACAAAATATCATGGGCATTAAAATCACTTTGATCTACGTAATGACTATCATTACTGGCGATTACTTTCACGTTATACTTCTTGGCAAAACGAAGTAACACCTCATTTACTTTGTCCTGTTCTGCCATTCCATGACGCTGCAATTCCACATAATAATCATCCTGAAAAATATTCAGCCACCATTTGAATTCATTTTCACCTTCGTCTTCGCCACTTTTCAAAATCGTTTGAGGTACCAGAGCGCCCAAACAACAAGTAGTGGCAATCAAACCTTCATGGTATTTATGAATGAGTTGCTTATCAATTCTTGGATATTTGGAATACATACCTTCAATGTATCCCAGAGATGTTAGCTTGACTAAATTTTTATACCCTAGTTCATTTTTAGCTAGTAATATTTGATGATGCCTTGGATCTTTTTCTTCCTTGCTGAATGTTTTTCTGGTTCTGTCTTGTGTAATATAAAATTCGCAACCTACTATTGGTTTTATCTTAGGCTTACCAAATTCATCCAGATTGTTATAGGCTTCTTTTACAAATTCAAATGCGCCAAACATGTTTCCATGATCACTGATGGCCAATGCCGGCATGCCATCTTTAATCGCTTTCTTGTATAAATTTTTTATTGATGCAGCACCATCAAGCAGTGAATATTGAGTATGGACGTGTAGGTGACTAAATTTCATTTCCTATTGAAGTGAACCATTTTATTGATTAATAAAGCTGATTAATTTTACAGAAGAAGCACTCACTATTTAAAGGTTCAAATCTACTGAAACATCAGCCTACAAATATCGGTTTGTTTGAATTATAAATCCGACAGGATTTTTCCACATTGGGTTTATTTTTAAGTTAGGATAGACTACAATTGGCTAATTTTGATAAGGTGCTTACCTACTTTGAATCATGTATTCATTGAGTAAGCACCATAAACAACTACTTCAATACAATTAACTCCAATTAATTTGGTATATATAAAAAGCAACATATTGATTTCGTTTTTTTTACTGGTTGCTTTGCCATTGACGGCTCAAAAAAATAAAACAAAACAAACGGGTGTTCCTCATTTTATTGAAGGTATTGAATTAAACCGAAACGGATTTGTAGCTACTGCTAATCCTGTTGATACCATTAAAAATATAACTCCATTGAAAAGTAGCCCAATAATAGAAAACAAAGTTGTTGAAATAATTGAAGACCTGGGTTCTTTACAAATTAAATATGCTCAATTATTGGATGTAGAGATTGAAAAAACCTGTAATAAGCAGCTTTACGAATTTATTGAAGATTGGGTGGATACCAAATACAGATTTGGTGGAAGCACGAAATCAGGCATTGATTGCAGCGGATTTAGTGGTATGTTATTCAAAGAAGTTTATCAAAAACATTTACCCCGCATGGCGAGTGAACAATTCAAAGTATGTGAAAAAATAAATAAAGAGGAATTGACAGAAGGCGATCTGGTGTTTTTCAATACAAGAGGCGGTGTAAGTCATGTTGGCGTTTACTTGATGAATGATTTCTTTATTCATTCTAGCACCAAAGAAGGTGTGGTTATCAGTAGTCTAAATGAAGATTATTACCATCGAAGATTCATAGGAGGAGGAAGATTTATTTCTAATGATCAGGAAAAAATAATTCAACAGGATTGACTTACTATTGAGTGATATCATTTGTTGTTGTAACATAAAATGATGAATTCACTTTTATGCCATTCTCTGAAAATTTTAAGGGTATCGACTGGATATTTATTGTGGGATATAGCCATTTCTCTTTTTTATTTCCTATTGAAATTTTTACAGGCATGTTAAAATTGGCATCAACATTCGTCCATTTGTAATATAATTTCCCAGACTTTATTTCGTATGAAAAATTAGGAATTGCAGTTGTTCTTAAATATTGGTTGAATACCGGAGAGAAATCGATGCCGGATTTATTTGAAATGTATTGCTCAATTTGAGAAGTTGAAACTGTTTGATGGTAGAATTCCTTACTTAAACCTCTCAAAATTGTCCTGAATTTTTTATCATTGTTGATGATTTGTCTTATGGTATGTATCATATTGGCACCTTTGTCATACATATCTCCACTTCCTTCCTTGTTGACCCCATAATCCCCAATAATTGGAATGTCGTTACTGATGTTTTTCCGAAGACCAATTACATATTCATCTGCTGCTTTTTTACCGTAAAAATATTCTGTAAACAACACTTCGCTGTAGTTGGTAAAACTTTCGTGAATCCACATGTCGGCAATATCATTTGCTGTGATATTATTGCCAAACCATTCGTGTCCGCTTTCATGAACGATAATGAAATCCCAATTCATACCATGGCCTGTGCCTGATCTGTCGCTGCCCATATATCCTTTCATGTATCCGTTTCCGTAAGCTATGGCACTTTGGTGTTCCATGCCCAGATAAGGAGCTTCAACTAGTTTATAACCATCCGTGTAGAAAGGATAGGGGCCAAACCAATATTCCAATGCTGTTAAGAGTTTATTCGCATCAGTAAAATGAGTTTTTGCTTTTTCAAGATTGTAAGCCAACACCCAGTAATCCATATCGAGATTTCCTTTCAATCCTTTGTATTGCTCTGAAAAGTGAGCGTATTTTCCGATATAAGGAATGATGTCGTAATTGTTTATTGGAGATGTCACTTCCCAAGTGTATTTGTCAAGATGATTATCTAATTTTTTCACTGATGACAACCTGCCATTTCCAATTGCCTGCAACGAATCAGGGACAATTATTTTTAGTACAGCACCGTTATCTGGTTCATCTGATTGCGTGTCTTTACATGGAAACCAGGAACTTGCACCTAAACCCTGACAAGCTGCACTTATCCATGGATTGCCTTTTTTATCTTTAGCCCAAACAAAGCCACCATCCCATGGTGCATGTTTAGCAGTTTTAGGTCTCCCATGAAAATAAATATGCATTTTTTTGATGCCGGGAAAAACTTTTGATGAACTACTGTTTACTTTTACCCAATACACATTTCCTTCTCTGGTATATGCCAACTGTTGACTGTACAAAACAATACTGTCAATCTGCATCGGACTTTGCAAATCTATTTGAAGCAAATGGGTGCCGCTATCGGCATATGTAATGGTGGTAAGGCCTTCAATATTTTGATTGATGATATCGGGTTTCAGGGTTATGTCGTAATTCATGACATTCCATTGTATTCTGCCTTTACCCAAACTTCCTCTTAAACTATCCTGGCGTGAATACAATTGCGCGGATACTGAATGGCCAAATAGAAAAAATAAAAAATAAAATGCAAAGAGACAAGCATTTGTTCTAAAAGACTTGGGCTTGAAAATGAAGTTTCTTTGAAGCATGATTTTTAAAAGTATGAAAATAATTACACTTATTCAGTATGCAATAAATATTTCAAACAACAATCAAAATCCTAATAGTCATCTAGTAAGAATAGCTATTAGGTCATTAATTGAGTTGTAATTCTTACATTTAGTGATTACAAGATGTAAGAACAAGAAAAATACACCTGCATTATTAATTAAAAGTAAAAATTCAAAAAAGGAATTCATCAATTTTTACTTTTTACTTTTACATTTTGAAATAAATCATTTATATGAATTCCATTAGGACATCAATCATTTCAAATTTGGGTTATGGATTGTTTGTTTGTGTTATTCTATTTTGTTGGTCTTGTAATCACAAAACGAAGTATAATAATAATATTTTCAGGTATAATGAATCTGCTGGCATCTCAACTTTAGATCCGGCCTTTGCAAAGAACCAGGCGCTTATGTGGCCTGTCCATCAACTTTACAATACACTGGTTGAAATAAATGATAAAGCAGAAATATCTCCTTCATTGGCTCAAAGCTGGACTTTTTCAGCTGATAAAAAGTCTGTTGTTTTTCACTTGAGAAATGATGTTTATTTTCATGAAGACCCTTGCTTCCTTAAAACCCAAAAAAGAAATTTAGTTGCCGGCGATGTAGTGTATAGTCTGAGTAGAATCATTAATCCTTTAGTCGCCAGTCCGGGGGCATGGATTTTTAATAACATCATTGATAGCGCTTTGCCATTTGTGGCTTTAAATGATACTACATTTCAATTGAATTTGAAACACCCTTACAGTCCTATTCTAG
>CANHLV010000070.1 GCA_947461495.1 Chitinophagaceae bacterium | reverse complement strand
GTTCAAAAGGTTACTTCTGAATCAGCAGTTTTTTCTTTTCAGCAATGTCTCTTGTAAGGAACGTTGCAAGCTTTGATAGGCTGGATAGGCTGGATAGGCTGGATAGGCTGGATAAGCTGGATAAGCTGGATAGGCTGGATAAGTTCAAAATGTTCAAAAGGTTGCTTCTACATCAGCAGTCTTTCATTGAACTCATTGAACCTTTGGAAGAACTAAACAACAAACTCATCTTATAGACAATTATCGTTGGTTTTAGTGAGTATGGAGAGGGGTTAATATATTCGGATAAAATTGGGTAGCTTTAAGTTTAGATTGTTACAAAACGGGTATTAAACTTTTATCCGAAAAAGAGATTTCGATTTAATACAACTATAATATATTAAAAATCCAATGAACTATTTAGAACATTTGAGCAAAGACAAAAAGCTCATAAAAATCCTCGACAAGAAAAATCCTGTTATTTTAACTAAAGAAAAAAACATCTATTTATTTCTTTGTTATTCTATTATGAGTCAGCAATTAAGTACTAAAGTTGCTGAAATCATCAAAGAAAGATTTCTTGAAATTTATAAGTCTAAAAAACCATCATTAGAAGATATTGCTGCTACGCCATTTGCTACATTAAAAAGTATAGGCCTTTCAGATTCGAAGGTTAACTATATATTAAATGTATGCGACTATTTCATTGAGCATAAAATCACGGATGCCAAACTTCATAAAATGACCGATGAAGAACTCATTCAAACTTTAACATCCATCAAAGGAGTAGGTCGCTGGACTGTAGAAATGGTAATGATGTTTGCTATGGAAAGAGAAGATGTTTTTTCTGCAGACGATTTGGGCATACAACAGAGAATGTGTTCATTGTATGGAATCGACAATACCTCCAAAAAGCAGATGAAAATTGAAATGGAAAATATTGCCGCAAAATGGAGTCCTTTCAGAACATATGCTTGCAGGTATTTGTGGAGTTGGAAGGAGGAATTGATATTTAATGTCTAAAAAACCGATTATTTAGTTAAACATATCTAACAATTAAAACCCTTGGTAAATTCAATTCACTCCTTTGAATTTGCCATTCATGCCATTTTTTATACTGTATACTCCTTTGTACTTATCTTTTCTAAAAATTCGTTGTTTAATAATCAAACAAAATTTATTAAACATGAAACTTTTTAGAAAACAAACAACATTGTTCTTAATTGCATTAGGAATCTTTAGTACCGTACTATTCAGCTCTTGTAAAAAAGACGATCCTGTAACACCAACCGCTAAGACCATCGCACAAACCGTAGCATCAGATCCTAACTTTTCGCTACTTAATCAAGCCGTAACAAAAGCAGGGCTTGTGTCTGCTTTATCAAGCGGATCTCTAACCGTATTCGCTCCTGATAATGCAGCTTTTGCAGCATCTGGCATCACGAGCGCAACAATCACTTCTCTTACAGAGGCTGACGTTGCAAATATTTTATTGTACCATGTAATTAACTCAAAAATCATGTCAACAGGTGTTCCTGCTAGTGATACCGTTAAGACTTTACAAGGAAAAAATCTTTATGCCTCAAAAAATGCAAACGGTGTTTTTGTAAATGGTATTAAGGTAAAAACTGCGGATGTTGCGGCATCAAACGGAGTGATTCACGTTATTTCAGCTGTGATGACGCCACCAACACAAACTATTGCTGAAATTGCCAGTGGAAACAGCGATCTTTCTTTATTACTTGCAGCAGTTTCAAGAGCAGGATTGGCGGGTGCAGTCAGCTCAGCCGGAAAATATACTGTATTCGCTCCTACAAATAGCGCTTTTATAGCTGCTGGTTTTCCTGATGCAGCTACCATCAATGCCGCTCCTGTATCAGCAGTTGCAGCTATTGTGAAAGCACATGTATTGTCAACTAACGTTTTTGCTAGTGATTTGATTCAGGGTCAAACAACCGGAACCCTTCAACCAGGTGCAACTTTGGTTATTGGAACTACACCGCCTTCCGTGAAAATAACCACAAGTGCCAATCCTGCATCCAATATATTGGCTCCCTCAGGTGTTAATATTGTTGCAACTAACGGAGTTGTTCACTTAATAGACAGAGTTCTACTTTAATCATCAATTGCCTAAATACAAGCATCAACACTGAACAAATTTTATGATTTGGTGTTGATGCTTTTTAATTTATACCGACTGGATATCTGTAATGGTCCAATGAAATTGACTCAAACAGCTATCACGTTGGCATTATACAAGAAAATAGTGGACTAAAATGTAATTCAAATTGGTATTATATGTTTAATTACAAATACAGATATTATTTCGCTTTGCTCCTTTCGGTGTACACATTTCTTAACACCGAATTCTGTGACTTGTATGAACATTTCAATATTGTTATAGACTGGTATTATGCGTTGATTACAATCATTTTGATCAGTTTTATCATTTTGGAAACGAATCGTTTGCTGGAATCAAGAATTCGTAAAATTTCTACTTTAAAAAACAATAAAGTCAGATTTCCAATTGTTTTTTTTGTCGTGAGCGGATTGGTAGCGACCATCATTACTACCTCTATTGTGTTGTTCATGGGCATGTACTTACACAAATATTCATTCAAAGAAAACCTTATTCCACTTAAACTCAATTTGACTTATGCCTGGCTGGTCAACTTGCTCTATCATCTTATCAATACCGTAATTTTTTATTTTAAAGAATACAAGATATCACAACATCAAGCTGAAACGTTGCGTAAATTGAACGCACAAGCCGAGTTGCAAATAGTTAAAAATCAAATCAATCCTCATTTCTTATTTAACAACCTAAATGTATTGTCAACTTTAGTGCTACAGAATAACGATGAAGCCAACAAATTCATTGAGGAGTTTTCAAAGGTTTATCGCTATATATTATCTAATCAGGAAAAAGAACTCGTCGAACTGAAAACAGAATTATACTTTATTCGTCCGTATATTTTTTTATTGGAAAAAAGATTTGGAAAGGGCTTGATGGTTGAAATTGATGTCAATGAAACCAATCATCATAAATACATCATACCGGCGGCATTGCAGATGTTGATAGAGAATGCTATAAAACATAATGTCATCAGTAAACAAAAACCGCTGAACATCAAGATAAGCATCAGTAAGGACAACAGTATAGTTGTGACTAACAATCTCCAGTTGAGACAATCTGCAGAACCTTCATCACAAATTGGTCTTAAAAATATCATCAAACGATATCAATTGGTTGCTGAAGAAAAAGTGATAGTTAAAGAAGCTTTGGATTTTTTTAGTGTCACCATACCATTAATCAACGTTGCGAAAAAAGCTTATGAAATGCCCAAAAGAGTTAGCCTCTTACCAACTGTAAATGAGTATTAAGGACATAAAATGTGGTAATAATGTAAAATAAAATACACACATGAACATCATTATAATTGAAGACGAGCAACTTGCCGCGGAAAGATTGAAGATCTTGATAAAACAATATGATCCTTCAATAAACATAAATGCCTGTTTGGAAACTATAGATGAATCTGTACATTGGTTCAAAACACATGAGCAGCCAGACTTAATATTGATGGATATACACCTTTCTGATGGTCATTCGTTTGAAATTTTCAAAAAAATAAATATCGACAAGCCGCTGATTTTTACTACTGCGTACGACCAATATGCCATTGAAGCGTTTCAACATTTCAGCATTGATTATCTATTAAAACCGATTTCATTGGAAATGATTTCACATGCATTTGGAAAATATAATTCCATCATGAACAGTTTCATTCCTCCAGATTATAAATCCTGGCAGAAATTCCTTGGTTCTTCGATACAAAATAACTCACAGTATAAAAACAGATTTGTAGGGAAAGTGGGATTGAAAAGCTATGTCATTCAAACAGAAGACATTGCTTGTTTTACCGCCGACAACAAGATTGTCAGTATTGTAGATACAGATGACAACATTTATACCGTCGGCCATACGATTGAAAAAATTGAATCAATGGTAAATCCTGGTGATTTCTTTAAAATTAACAGGAGCACAATCGTGAATCTGAAAATGATACAACAAATCAAACCGCATTTAAACAATCGATTGAAAATCACATTAAAATGTAAAAGACAACTAGAAGAAATGATAGTGAGCAGAGAGCGAGTAAGTGCTTTTAGAAGTTGGCTTGAAGAGGAAGAGGTTATTTGATTTATTGAATTGGTGTCGTAATATTGCGATATTGCAATATTGCAATATCGCAATATTACGTGTTCTCAACCCGAACGGCCAAATATTTTCACTGAAGTTTATTTACAACACCGTAATATTTATTTATGAATTTCCGTCTGCATAGTTTCTTCAACAATCTCTAATATTTCTTTTAAAAATCTCTCATCCACCTCATCAAAATCATTCAATAATTCGCTATCCACATCCAAAACGCCTAAAAAAATTCCGGCACTTAAAATAGGAATCACAATTTCTGATTTTGATAAACTGCTGCAGGCAATATGACCTGGAAATTTTTCTACGTCAGGCACAATCATGGTTTTCAATTGTTCCCATGAAGTTCCACAAACACCCCTGCCCTTGCGTATGCGAGTACAGGCAACCGGACCCTGAAATGGGCCTAAAACCAACTCATCATTTTTTAATAAATAAAACCCTACCCAAAGCCATCCAAACTGCTCTTTTAGTGCTGCTGATATATTTGCAAGGTTGGCGATTATGTCAGATTCGCCTTTCAGCAAACCTTTAATTTGAGGAATTATGGAAAGGTATTTTTCTTCTTTCGAACCTTGATTTATAAGTAAATCTTCTGCCATCGTAAATTGCTTTTTAAAATACCAACTCGTTTACCAAAGATGTTTCGTAACCCTTTTGCATCAGGTATTGTTGTATTTTTCTCTTTTTAATAAAAATATTTTTCTCTGATTTCAGTGTTCTTTCTTTTGCTGTATAAAGCTTTTGTAATTTTTGAACATACTCATCTTCATCTATTGTTTTCAGCGCTTTTTTGATACAATAATCACTCACTTGATGCTGCTTTAGGCCATATTTAATCTTGTTTTTTCCCCAGTCTTTCATTCTGAATTTTCCACCGGCATAAGCAATGGCGTATCTTTCTTCATTTAAAAAGTTTTCTTCAATAAGCTGGGACATCAATCCTTCTACCTGATCATTGTATAATCCATAACTAAACAGTTTTTCTTTCACCTCCCTATGATTTCGCTCTTGATAAGCGCAAAATTGCCTGATTTTTTGAAATGCTTTTTCTGTTCCTATGTTCAATGGCTGTGTCAAATGTTGAAAATTTGCTGTTGGGATGTTGAAATTAGGAAGAAATTATCTTCGTTTCATTAACGGCAATCTTTTATCTTTGGCACTTATTAAATTTTAGTTATGAAGTTTATCGTATCATCCTCTGCACTGTTGAAACAACTGCAACAAATCAGTGGCGTAATCAACAGTAACACTGTATTACCAATACTAGAAGATTTTCTATTTGAAATAGAATCAAACAAACTGACTGTTGTGGCCACCGACTTAGAAACTGTTATGAAAATACACATGGTTATTGAAGCGAAAGACAGCGGTAAAGTTTGTATTCCTGCCAAAATATTGATGGATTCGCTTAAGAATCTTGCAGACCAACCATTGACTTTCAATATTGATAAAAATTATGGTATTGAAATTACCAGTGATAATGGTAAATACAAAGTAATGGGTGAAAATCCTGATAATTTCCCGAAAGAACCTCAAGCTGATGAGGCCAACGCTTTTACCATGAGCTCTTCTGCTTTGGTAACTGCCATCAATAAAACAATTTTTGCAGTAAGCAGCGATGATTTGCGTCCTGCTATGACTGGCGTTTTCTTTGAGCTCGATAAAAAAGGAATCACTTTTGTAGCTACTGATGCTCATCGCTTAGTTCGTTTTACAAGAAACGACATCAAATGCCCAAAGAAAGATTCTTTCATCGTTCCTAAAAAACCATTGACATTATTAAAAGGAGCGCTTCCTGATAATGAAGATGAACTTACGGTTACATATAACAACAGCCATCTGTTTATTACACATGGCAGTACTGAATTGGTATGTCGCCTAATCGACGCGCGTTTCCCGGATTATAAAGTAGTGATTCCAACCGACAATCCATATAAAATGGTCGTCAATAAAGGCGATTTCCAAAATGCTTTAAGAAGAGTTAGTGTATTTAGTAACAAAAGCACCAACCAAATTGCGTTGGCGATCAGCGGTAATCATCTTCAATTGACTGCTCAGGATGTTGATTTTAGCAACGAAGGAAACGAAGGCATGTCTTGTCAGTATGATGGCGAAGATTTGCAAATTGCTTTCAATGCTAAATTCTTGATTGAAATGCTTAATGGGGCCGACACCTCTGAAGTAGTAATGGAATTAAGTACACCAACCAAAGCCGGTATCGTTAAACCCAGCGAACAAAATCCCGATGAGGAGTTACTGATGTTAGTGATGCCATTGATGTTAAATAATTAATGTAGAAAAATTTGAAATGACAAAGCCGTTCAATTTTGAACGGCTTTTTAATGCGTTTTATAAATTCAAAATTTTAAAAGATAAAATTATTGTAGTAATACGCTGAAGAAACTTCAGTGGTGATGAAGAAACATTAGTGAAAATATTTGGCTGTTCGAGTTGGGAACACGTAATATTGCAATATTGCAATATCGCAATATTACGACAGATAAAATGATTTAGCATTCACTTATACACTACCAAAAAATTTCTCACAAATAAAAAAGCCGTCCCAAATTTGAAACGGCTTGTAAAATACATATTCGTGAATTCGTGGTTAAAATTCACACGTCAAAATCACAACTTATTTATTTTCTTCACCAACGTCTGATTACTCAGTCTTACTGTTACAATATAAGTTCCGCTCGACAACTGACTAACAGGAATTTCCAGGTTGTTCAATCCCGAAACTACAGTTATTGGTTTGCTGATGACTCTTTTTCCTGACAAATCTGTAACTGTAAGAGTTGCTGTTTCATTTGCATCTGCTTGCAAACTAATTCTCATCAACTGGTTAACCGGATTAGGATTCACTGCCATTTCAACCATACCTGAATTTTTCACGCTCTTGATTTCGCTGAACTTATAGGTATTGTCATTGTCAATCATTCTGATTCGATAATAATTAACCGCTTTGATGGGTGCTGCGTCTGTAAATCTATAATATTGGTTTACTGTACTATTACCTGTTGCTCTTACTTCGCTCAAAGAACTGAAATTTTTACCATCTGCACTTCTTTCAATCACAAATTTATTGCTATTAATTTCGAGGCTAGTAGACCATTGAAGATTATTTACCTTTCCATTTCTTGAAGCATCAAAACTTAATAATGAAACGGGTGCAAGGCCAGAGTAGTTAATGTTGATGTCATCAAGGCCAATAATGTTTCCGTAGTCACTAACCCCTTCAAATCCTAATTGTATGGTTTGGCCATTGTATGCAGAAATATCAATGATTTCTTGTTTCCAATATGGAGTTGTCGCTGCAGCCTCAGCTCTTTGAAACCCTGGTAATAATCTGGTCCATGTTAATCCTTTATCTGTTGAAACCGTTAAGTAAAGGCTGTCTAATGAAGTGGCATAAACATTATCATGACTCATCCAGAAACTGACAGTTGTAACAGGAGCAGGAGTTGATGGCAATGGTGTTGGGAGTGTTATACAATTGCTATATAGCCTACTAATGAAACCAACAGAGCTGCTTCCACTATAACTATCAAAAAGATAAAAAGAATTTCCCGGCGCCCTTGGTGTTAATGGAATAGTTTGGTCAAAATTTGTATAATTACCGGTTTGGATGGTCCAAAG
>CANHLV010000069.1 GCA_947461495.1 Chitinophagaceae bacterium | reverse complement strand
AACAAAGGATAAAACATATCAATAAAACGTGAAATGGCTTGTTTCATCAGCTAAAAAAATCAAATATTTCCTATTTTAAAACATATCTCACACCCAGTCCGCCAAAACCACCATTAAATCCGGAATTTCCTCCAAAATCAAATGACGGCTGCCAGTCTAAAGAGAGATTCAAAGGCGTGTTTTTGATTTTATAGTCTAATCCCAATACGCCATCTACTCCAAAATAACTATTTCCCGAATAATTTTTATCATTATACATTGTCACATGTATACCGGTTCCAACGTACCATTGTAAACCATCCAAACCTTCAATATCATAATAATGTTCGTAAAGTCCGGTTAAGCGAGTTCCTTTGCCATTCCAGAAATACGCAATTGCTTCTATTTTATTTCCATGAATGAAGTTTTGTTTAAAAGTAATAGCACCTGGATAAAACCTAACACCAATCGCAGTTGTGTATTCACTTGGTTTGCGGTGCTGCGCAAATGTATTAGTTGCTACTAAAAACATTGAAAATGTAAGTACAATAAGGGACTTTTTCATCGGAATTAATTTTTCAGTTGGTAAATAATTTTTGTGTCGCAAAATAAAGCGATTGAAAGCAAATTAACATTCGTTGTCAAACAGATTAACCTTTGTTTAAGAAAACCATTTTATTTATATAATTCTTCTTTTTGTTGCTTCACTCTTTCGTCTTGCAAATATTCATCGTATGTCATCAACTTATCAATCATCCCATTGGGTGTGATTTCAATGATACGATTGGCGGTTGTTTGCATGAACTGGTGATCATGAGTTGTAAAAAAAACAATACCCGGAAACGAAATCATGCTATCATTGAAAGCGATGATACTTTCCAAATCAAGATGGTTGGTGGGCTCATCCAGTGTAAGCACATTTGGATTTTGCAACATCATTTTACTGAGCATGCAACGAACTTTTTCACCTCCACTCAAAACAGAAGTTTTCTTCAAAATCTCATCTCCGCTGAATAACATTTTCCCTAAAAACCCACGCAAGAAATCCTCATCAACATCTTTTACGGTAGGTGGTACAAACTGACGCAACCAATCCATTAAATTATCTGTACTGCCTTCAAAATATTCTTTATTGTCATTGGGCAAATAGGCTTGAGTGATTGTGGTTCCCCATTCGTAAGTTCCACCATCCTGCTGCATTTTACCATTAATGATTTCAAAAAAAGCGGTCAGTGCCATTGGATCCTTACTCAGGAATGCCACTTTCTGATTTTTTTGAATATCGAAATTAAGTTTGCTGAACAGCTTTTTACCATCAATAGATTTAGAGAGGTTTTCCACTTTCAAAATCTCATTACCCACTTCACGCTCCTGTTTGAAAATAATACCAGGATATTTCCTGTTGGAAGGCTGAATTTCTTCAATAACCAATTTTTCCAAGGCTTTTTTACGACTGGTAGCTTGCTTGCTTTTAGAAGCATTGGCACTGAATCGGGCGATGAAATCCAACAAATCTTTACGCTTGTCTTCCATCTTTTTATTTTTATCACTCATTTGACGAGCAGCCAATTGAGAACTTTCGTACCAGAAAGAATAGTTACCTGTGTAAACTTTAATCTTGCTTCTATCCACATCCGCCACATGCGTACAAACAGAATCCAAAAAGTGACGATCGTGACTTACCACCAAAACGATATTTTCGTAATCTGCTAAGAAGTTTTCAAGCCAGGCAATGGTTTCAACATCAAGGTTATTGGTAGGCTCATCCAAAAGCAAGATATCCGGATTGCCAAACAAGGCCTGAGCTAGCAACACCCTTACTTTTAAATTGGCACTGATATCTTTCATCAATTGTTGGTGAACGGCATCATCCACGCCGAGTTCGCTCAATAATGTTGCCGCATCGCTTTCTGCAGTATAACCGCCCATTTCACCAAATTCATTTTCAAGCTCACCGGCTTTCATGCCATCAGCTTCACTGAAATCTTCTTTAGCATATATGGCATCGCGCTCGTGCATCACTTTCCAGAGTTTCTTATGCCCCATCAATACCGTATTGATTACAGTATGATCATCAAAAGCAAATTGGTTCTGGTTTAACACTGCCATACGCTCACCTGGCGTAATATCAATTGTACCTTTATTGGGTTCAATCTCACCACTGATAATTTTGAGGAATGTTGATTTACCGGCACCATTGGCACCAATGATACCATAACAATTCCCCTTTGTAAAGTTGATATTTACTTCGTCGAAAAGCACCCTTTTACCATAGGCTAGGGTGATATTATTTGCACTAATCATAATGTTTAAAAAAGAGCGCAAAGATAGGGACAAAGAGTTAATTTGGTAACTGTCCAATTGACCAATTTGATAATTTGGAAATTTGTCCAATCTGATAATGAGTTTATTGAAATGTGTTAAAAAAAGTACATATTCTACGAGTTATCTAATTTTCAAATTATCAAATCTTCAAATTATCAAATTGTACAATTATCAAATTGGACAAATTTCCAAATTATCAAATTACCTTTACACCATGAGTATCGTTTCTGTCATCCAAAAAGCGGTTATTAATTCGCTTCAAACTATTTATAACCAAGATTTCACTGAAAAGGATTTTCAAATCAACCAAACCAAACCTGAATTTGAGGGTGATTACACTGTTGTTTTATTTTCATTGGTAAAATCGCTAAAAACTTCACCTGATGCGATTGGAAATGAATTGGGCAACCATCTTACTTCTCAAGCGGACGGATTATTTTCAGCATTTAATATTATCAAGGGCTTTCTCAATCTTACTGTGAAAGATGAATATTGGATTACCCTTCTTGAAAAAAATCATAATGATATTTGCTTCGGCAAACACCCTATGAATGGTAAAAAAGTGATGGTGGAATACTCCTCTCCCAATACCAACAAACCGCTGCACTTAGGACATTTACGAAATAATTTCCTGGGATGGAGTGTGGCAGAAATCCTGAAAGCCAATGGTTATGAAGTTTTAAAAAGCTGTATCGTAAACGATAGAGGCATTCACATCTGCAAAAGTATGATTGCCTGGCAGCTTTTTGCCAATGGAGCAACACCAAAAACTACTAATCTAAAGGGTGATCATTTTGTGGGCGACTATTATGTAAAATTCAATGATGAATATAAAAAGCAAGTCAGTGAATTAAAAGACGGTGGCATGAGTGAGGCTGATGCTGAAAAAAACGCGCCTATCATGCTGCAAACCCAGCAAATGCTACAAGATTGGGAAGCCGGAAAACCAGAAGTCATGGATCTTTGGAAGAAAATGAACGGCTGGGTATATGAAGGATTCGACATCACTTACAAATCTATTGGCAGTGATTTTGATAAGACTTATTACGAAAGCAACACTTATTTATTAGGAAAAGATATCGTTCAGGAAGGACTTGAAAAAAATGTGTTTTTCAGAAAGCCTGATGGAAGTGTATGGATTGATTTAACCGCGGATGGACTGGATGAAAAATTGGTCTTGCGTAAAGACGGCACTTCTGTTTACATCACGCAAGATATTGGATTGGCCAAGCAAAAATATGATCAGTACAAAATCGACCAAAGTATATATGTAATCGGTGATGAGCAGAACTACCACATGAAAGTACTGAAGTTGATTGCTCAAAAATTAGGGTTGCCTTACGCTGATGATATTTACCATTTAAGCTACGGCATGGTGGAATTGCCTACAGGAAAAATGAAGAGCAGAGAAGGCACTGTAGTAGATGCAGACGATTTGGTTGATGAAATGAAAAACACTGCACGTCAACACACAGAAGCATTGGGCAAAGTAAAAGATTTCACAACTGAAGAATTGGATTCACTTTATGACACCATTGGATTGGGCGCCATGAAGTTTTACCTGCTAAGGGTTGACCCTAAGAAAAAAATGATTTTCAATCCGGAGGAGTCAATTGATTTCCATGGCTTTACTGGACCTTTCATACAATATACTTATGCAAGGATAAAAAGCATTCTCAGAAAAGAAACCTTGGAAAGAAAATCATTGACAGGAAGTTTATTGCCTTTAGAAAAACAAGTTTTATACGTTTTGGAACAATTTCCTTCTGTTATTAGAGATGCAGCTCATGAATTGAATCCTTCTGTGATTGCCAATTATCTTTTCTTATTAGCAAAAACATACAATTCTTTTTATACCGAACATTCGGTTTCCAATGCTGAAACTGCTGAAAAGAAAAATCTGCGTTTACATTTATCCGTTATGACATCTGGCGTGCTTAAAACTGGCATGCAACTATTGGGAATTAATGTACCGGAAAGAATGTAGTTTTTTAATTAAATCGTTAATTCTTTATTTCTATTTATCAACAAAGTATCAAATACGGAATAATTTCTAACAGAATGTGTAAATTTGACACCAAATTACAATTAGGCAAGAAATACAATGGAAAGAAAAATACATAAAATTGGAGTGCTTACTAGTGGAGGTGATAGTCCGGGTATGAATGCAGCGATACGGGCTGTAGTAAGAACAGGACTTTACCATGGTTTGGAAGTTTATGGCATCATGCGAGGATATAGTGGAATGGTGGAAGACGATATTATTAAAATGGAAGGGAGAAGCGTTGCCAACATTATCCAAAGAGGAGGCACGATTTTAAAAACTGCCAGATGTATGGAATTTATGACACCCGAGGGCAGACAAAAGGCATACAAAAACCTACAAAAAAGAGGTATTGACGGTTTGGTGATAATCGGTGGAGACGGCAGCTTTAGAGGTGCGCAGATTTTCAGCAGCGAATTTGACATTCCTTGTATCGGACTTCCAGGAACAATCGATAAAGATATAGCTGGTACTGATTTTACCATTGGATTTGACACTGCGGTAAATACTGCCGTTGAAGCCATAGATAAAGTTAGAGATACCGCAGATGCTCACGACAGACTTTTCATCATTGAAGTAATGGGCAGAGATGCAGGATACATTGCTTTACATAGTGGTATTGCAACCGGTGCTGAAAATATTCTTATCCCTGAAAGAAAAACCAATATTGATGAACTAGTGGCTACATTAGCAGAAAAAGAAAAAAGAAAAAAACTGGTAAATCTTATTATCGTAGCTGAAGGTGATGAATTCGGCGGTGCTAATGATGTATCTAAATATATTTCAGAAAAACTTCCATCTTTAGATACACGGGTTTGTATACTTGGACATATCCAAAGAGGTGGTTCTCCTTCATGTTTCGACAGGGTAATTGCTAGCAGAATGGGTTACCATGCAGTTGAATGTTTGATTGAAGGAAGACACAATGTATTTGTTGGCATCGTCAACAACAAAATGAATTACACTCCGCTTGATGAAGCCGTAAAAAAGAAACAAAGAATTAACGACGAGTGGATTAAAATTGTAAAAATTCTGGCAACCTAATCCATTTTCAATTGCTTAAATAGATAGACACCAACCTAAATTTCAAATCAATATCATGAGTAAAAACATCGGTAAATATCTTTACCAAACAATGGATCGTGAAGCTGGGATTGCACATTCACAAAAAAGAACAAAAATTGTTGCTACCGTTGGACCTGCTTGCGACACTTATGAAGGGCTATTGGCTTTGGTTAAAGCAGGTGTCAATGTATTTAGATTGAATTTTTCTCATGGATCACATGAAGATAAAAAGACGATTATCGACCACATCAGAAAAATTGTAAAAACGGAACCTTATAACATTGCCATACTCGGAGATTTGCAGGGCCCCAAACTCAGAGTGGGTGAAATAGAAGGTGGGAAAATCGAGTTAGTACCGGGCAATGACATCATTTTTACAACCGAAAAAGTTATTGGTACAAAAGAGAAAGTGTACGTTTCTTATCCAAGTCTTTGTGAAGATGTAAAAGTAAATGAAAGAATTTTTCTTGATGATGGAAAAATGGAAGTGAAAGTCAAAGAAATTTTAAATGATAAAGAAATAATAGTAACTGTTTCTCTTGGAGGCATGTTACTTCCTAAAAAAGGAGTGAATCTTCCCGACTCTGCATTATCAATGCCCTCCATGACAGAAAAAGATAGAGCGGATCTTGATTTTATCATAGAACAAGATATAGACTGGGTGGCGCTTTCATTTGTACGTAAAGCGATTGACATCACAGAATTAAAAGAAATCATCAAATCAAGAAACAGCAAGATAAAAGTAATTGCAAAAATCGAAATGCCAGAAGCATTGAGAAACTTGAGAGACATCATTGTAGAAAGTGATGGCATCATGGTGGCGCGTGGAGATTTGGGAGTTGAAATTCCGGTTGAACAAGTACCAGTTATACAAAAAGAAATCATCCGCAAATCCATGCGAAGGGCAAAACCTGTTATCGTTGCCACCCAAATGATGGAGAGCATGATCGACAGAACCAAGCCCAACAGAAGTGAGGTGAGTGATGTAGCCAATGCGGTACTTGAAGGTGCTGATGCGGTAATGCTTAGTGGCGAAACTGCGATGGGCAACTACCCTACTCTGGTAGTAGAAACAATGAGTAAAATTATTTTGGGTGTAGAAAGTACTGTATATGATTTCAATCGTGATGATATTCTTTCTCCACAACCACACTCACCATCTTATTTAAGTGATGCCATTTGTTATAGTGCTTGTAAACTTGGCAATGATGCTCAAGCAGATGCTATTATTGGTATGACACAAAGTGGATACACAGCGTTTATGCTTAGTAGTTATCGTCCTAAATCTCCACTGTATATTTTCAGTAAAGAAAAAAGCCTAATTAGTCAACTAAGTTTAAGCTGGGGTGTTCGCGCCTTTTACTATGCAGAAGAAGTGAGCCTAGATGATATCATTAGTGACCAAATCAAAATTTTGAAAGAAAGAGGTTTTATCAATTCAGGCGATGTGGTGATCAACACAGGAAGCACACCGGTTCATGAACATTTACCGACTAATATCATAAAAATTACTAAAATAGATTAACCGACATTTAATTTTTCAAATCAGATTTGAATGCCAGGAGTTCTCTTCTGGCATCATTTTTTATACGATGTTGAATTAATCTGTTCCAACCTAATAAGATTCCAAACAAACCATATTCTTGTTTGCACAATTGATGAACGCTAAAGCCATGGCTGTATTCTGCAATAAAACCATTCTCAATTTTGAAATAAGCTTTCATTTGTTGGCGAATAATTTTTTTGTGGAAATAAATGACTTCAATCTTAACTGTAAAATAGCCATCGCCTTCATCTTTTATATCTTGATAGTTTAATCTAAAGTCGTTTTTGCTGTATCTGCTTTCCCACATGAGAAACACATCTTCATCATTAAGGTATCCATAAAGCGGGTCATAATAAATTAAACTCGACTTCGCTAGCGATTTCATAGTATTAAAATCACGTTCGCTGAAAGCAATAAAAAAGGAGTCAATCAATTTCAAATGGTCTTGCATGTTAATGAATTGTAGATTAAAAATAACGGATAAAATAATGCGAGAACGAATATTGAGTAATTTAGCCGCATCTTAATTTAATTTTAATGAGAAGAACCAACCTCTGTTTCATAGCTATTTCATTTTTTTTCTTTCAAAAAACAACTGGTCAAAACGCCTCTGATTTTGTAAAAGACAATTTTATTAAAATCGATACAATGATAAAGATGAGGGACGGCATCAAATTATACACTGTGATTTATGTACCCAAAGAGACGAGTGAAAAATATCCATTCCTATTGGAAAGAACACCCTATTCTTGTGGCCCTTATGGCGATACAAGCTATGCAAAGTCGATAGGTCCAAATCCAAAACTGATGAAAGAGAAATACATTTTTGTTTGTCAGGATGTGAGAGGCAGATACATGAGTGAAGGTGTAAATCTTGAAATGACCCCTCACATTAAAAACAAAACAAAAAAGCAAGTAGATGAAAGCAGTGACACTTACGACACAGTCGATTGGCTTTT
>CANHLV010000068.1 GCA_947461495.1 Chitinophagaceae bacterium | reverse complement strand
ATTGTATCGAAAGAAAATAAATCATTAAAAAAATCACATGTTTTTGGATTGTTGATTTTTTATGTGTTACTGAAAGTTGATAATTTAATCATTACAGTTACCATGGTTGACAGGATTATTTTCTCATTATCGATTTTTACCTTGCCTATATTTTATAGACTTTTGAATTGGGTGAGGCAGCATGTCGAAAACCATCGTCCATTATTAATTGCTGTGTTATGTTCAGTGATGATTTTGGTTTCTGTTGGTTGGATTTTTAATCTAAACGGGAATTTTATTTTATCTAAAAATATTACACTTGCAGCATTTGAAGGATTGTTTTTTATGTTCATGCTTCATTTTGCCATAAATGGCATAGGCGATTATATTTTAATGACAGGCGATTATTTTTACAGAAAGAAAATCAATTTCAAACTAGAACTGGTTGCAGTTCATTTTCGAATTAAGCGATATTTGATTTTTGCTGCGATATTGTATTGGGTGGTCGCTTTCTTGATCAATTTAAACTTATTTCATTTTATTGCCAACCCAGTGTTAGAATATATTAGGATGCCAAGAACAATTGGCAGTGTTACTTTTTCTTTTGGAAATCTTTTAATCTTCGCTGTTTTATCCATATTTATACACTTGATGTATGAACTGATGAAAAGAAAATGGGTTGTCAACAAGAGTAATTAATTATCTTTCTAATCGGCTAGTAAAGCTAAACTAAAAGTGATCAAAAAAATAATAAAAATATTTGTTATCGGCTTCCTATCTATTGTGGCCTTAGTGACTATTTCATATTTTATTTTTATTACCAATGCCGAAAAGATAGTCAAGGAAATTGTGACTTACTACACAAAAGGAACCATGAAGATTGAAATGAAAAAACTCAAGTTCAATCCCAGAGAATTAAGAATTATAATAGATCATGCGGAAATATTAACTATTGATACCACACATCAAACTTCAACTTATAACATAAAAGTAGATACAATGGTTCTTGAGCTTGCAAGCATTCGGCCATTATTATTTCATCATAAATTGTATATAGATTCTATCACTTTCAAAAGACCTTCAATTTCAGTCATCCAGTGGAAAGAAATAAAAAAAGAAAAGTTTTCTTTACCACAACAAATGGGAAAGGTGTATACTTCACTTAATAATGCTTTGGATAAGTTGAGCATTAAATATTGTTTGCTTGACTCCGGAGCATTTTCAATAGAAGATAAAGTTCATCCTGATCGCAAAAAAGTTGCAGTCACAGATTTTTATTTTTTGATAGATAATTTACATAAAACTTCAAGTCTTAATAAAGATGATCGTTTCTTTTTTTCTGATCGGATAAAGTTTTATTCATCTCATCAAAAAATAACAATGGCAAATGGTAATCAACAAATTAGTTATAGTCGCTTGAGAATAAATTCTGCCAGGAAAATAATTGAATTAGATAGTTGCTTTGTATTTAGTAAAAAAAATGAAAGCGATTTTAATTCGTTTTCTGGGTATTTCGACACGCTAAAATTTACCAATGTAGATTTTCAAAAATTAACAAAGGAAAACATACTTGATGCAGACAGTGCATATTGTATTCAGCCAAAAATATTATTAAAGACTTCGGTAAAGGGGAAAAAATCAAATAATATTGTACGTTCTACTATGAGTAGAGATTCTTTTTCAATCGTAATGAAATACCTACTAGGAAATTTTAATCTTAAATATATTGGTGTCGACAACGCAGCCATTGAGATTCAGACAATGTCAGATGCAAAAATTTCAAATTATAAAATCGAACGAACTGACTTCTCTATGCACGATGTATCGGTGGTCGATCACCCCGACAGTACCATAAAAGTTGGGAGTTTTGATTTGGGCTTGATTGGTTACAAGGCTTATGATCCAGATAGTAACTATCTCGTAAAATTCGACAGCATTCATTTTATAAATGATAAAGTTTTTCTTTCAAATTTTAAAATTTCACCTCTGAAGAAAATACAAAAGAGAGAATTTAAAGAGATCAGCATGTCGTCATTGGCTATTAATAGTATTTCTTGGATTGACTTGTTGGCCAATCGGAAAATAGTAGCCAATGACATAGAATTGATTAATCCGATGCTTGACTTACATCTTACTATTGATAAAACTATTAATAGTCACAAAAAGAAATTGACCGTAATAGAGGCTTTTACAAAAATTACTGAGTATGCTGATGTTAAGGATTTAAAAATCAGAAACGCACAATTTCAATTGAATCAAGGAGGTAAGATAGTAGGTTTTACAAATTTGAATTGCAGTATCCCAGTGAATCGATTATTGCAATCCAAGTCACTCAATGATTTTCTTTCAGCTTCGGTTTTTGTAGATTTTGAATCAGCAAAAATTGCACTTGAACACAATCAAATCTTACTAAAAAAAGGGAAATACAACGGAAGTAAAAGTATTTTGCAAATTAATGAAGCACTCACAGATGATGACAAAAATTCTTTTCATGCCTATTTTCAAAACCTTGTGGTTTCTAAGCCTTCTGAAATTTCAACAAATCATTTTGATTTTGCATCCTTGAGTTGGGATAAAGCGACATTTTCGTTTTCTTCAAATTCGTCGGTAAAACTTGAAAAATCAAATTCGAATCCTTTGTTAACGATCGCTAAAATTCAAGGAAAAAATAGTGTTTTTCAAATAAAAAACAATTCACTCTCAACGAATGGTTTTTTATCCAAAATAGAAGTTGCTGATTTTGCATCTGAAGAGAATGGGAGATTTAATGTTAAAAACATACACTTAAAAGGCAATAAAATTTCATTATCTAATAAAGGCTTGCGATTGGTTATTAATCAATTGGATTTTCAAAACAAGCAAAATTCAACAATCACAGGACTGTATTTGAATTCAGACAGCGGCAAAAAACGAATTGCAGTAAATATCACTAATGTTGATTTCACAACAGATATAAATGAATTGATAAATAAGCAGTTTGTTTTGGATGATATCGTCTTGCAAGAACCGTCGGTTTCTTTTTCGATTAATGAAGCCTATGAAATTAGGCCAAAGGATCAGGTTAACGCTAAGATTCCTGAAATTAACATTAATAGCATTGTTGTCAATAATCCTGTAATTCATGCTGCTGCATTTGAAGAGAAATTTCAGCCATTACTAAATACAATACAATCTAAGATTCGCTTAAATAATATTCTTGTTAAAGATGATTATATTCAAATTAAAAATGGCAATATTCAACTTTCGGATATGAAATTTACGACTCCGAAATTTTCCATATCACAACCTGCTGATGAAACTTTGAAATTATCAGTGAAGAATATAGGTCTTACATTAGGCAACAATCAAAATAAGTTGAAATGGAATTTTTTAATTGACACTTTATCAACCAAAATTTTATATTTAAACATACAGAAGGATAGTTTGCATAAACAGAAAATAAGTATAAATAATACATCCCTAACCTCTATACAAATCAACAATAGCAAAGGACTTACACCCTTTGAGATATTATCTTCGAGTCGTGATTTTTCAATCCAACATACTTCTGTTGATATATTAAACAATCAAAGTCGTTTTCATATTCAGAATTTGAATTTCATAAATAAAACTAGAGAACTTAGGCTTGATAGTTTTGGTTTTCAGCCATTAGCCGAAAAATTTGATTTCGTAAAAATGAATGAATACCAAAAAGATTATCCTTTGTTTAGTACAGGTCTTATCAATGTAAATAATTTTGATTTACTTAAGTTATTCAAGGACTCTGTTTTTGCTGCGTCCTCTGTAGATGTTTCACATCCGAATTTGTATATTTATAAAGATAAAAGAAAGCCATTTAAGAAAGGTATTTACAAACCTTTGCCAAGTGCACTTATGAAAAATATCAACTTTAAATTCAATATTGATTCGTTAAATATAAATAAAGGCATAGTTGTGTATGAAGAATTAAATGAAAAGACTAATAAATCCGGAATGGTTAGATTTAGTAATTTAAATGCGGTTGTAAACAACTTCAAAAACCACAATCATACTCAAACTGACAGTCTTCGTCTATATATAACCGGTAATTTTATGGATAGCGCCAGGATTCGATTTAGGCTGTCTGAATCATTTACTGATTCTTTACATTCGTTTACATATGGGTTGCGTTTCAGACCTTTTGATTTTAAAATTTTGAATCCCATTTTAGAGCCATTGGTTTCGGCGAGAATTATTTCGGGGTCTTTGGATACACTTAGAGTTAATGCAATTGGTCGCGAGCATATGTCTCATGGGAAAATGAAAATGTATTACAATGATTTGAAAATTCAGTATTTGAATAAAGGAAGTGATTCAGTAAAAAATCTGAAATCAAGATTAATCAATTTTGTGGCAAATGATTTGTTGCTGAAACGAAATAATAAAAAAAATATCGGTATCGTTTATGCTGAAAGGGACAAGGAACGTGGTTTTGCTAATTATTGGCTAAAGATAGGATTGAGTGGAGTCGTTTCTAGTTCCGGAGTTAAAAAGAATAAAAAGGTTGAAAAATTATATCGCAAGAAATTAAAGAAAATGAAAGTGCCTGATATACCTGATGTTGATTTATAATAAATGACAAAGCCGTAAATTAATCATTACGGCTTTGTCATTATAGTATGTTATTTTCGACTTAGAATGTAGTGCTACCGTTGCTTTGATAAGTATAACGGAAGGTGTAATATCTTGAATCAAAAGATTTAATGCTATCGGTTGCCGTTGTGGCTGGAGTTACTCCTCCTTTATAATAATTTAAAATTTCAACTTTAGCATATTTACCGCTAGCAGTTCTGATTACCAATACTCTTCCTGGAGTTGCAGTTATAAGATTGTTTGGTCCATCATAGGTATACCATCCTTTACTGGAACCTTTTGTGATGGCATAACTGACAGGAGCGTTATCCACTCTAAAAGTAGAGTCAGCGGGTACTTGACTTATTCCATCAAAAGTACCTGTATATACAAATGCGCCACCATTACCGGGTCCGCTAGTAACATTGTTGACTCTAATTGTATTACCAGCGAAAGCTAAATCCCAGTTTGAAGTTGCAGAATCGCTGCTTGAAATTTTAGAGTTGGTTTCCAAACTAAAGAAACTGTATTTGCCTGCACCATAAGGTCCCATAGCACCAATGCCCAAAATAGTATCTGCCGGTAAATTTTTTACAGTTACAATTTTTCCATTTACTGAAACATTAAACGCATTAGGATCTACAGGTGTTACTGGAGTAGGGGTGTCTTTTTTACAAGCACTGAAAATAAGTGCTGATGCAATTGCTGCTGTCGCAAGGATTGTTTTCATTTTTTTTATTTATTATTTAAGTTTAAAATTGATTCCCATGTAGATCATTCTGCCTTGTAAATTGGGCAGATAGTTGGCGTCTTGATGATTCAACATATTGTCTATACCACCATAAAATTTCATTTGCTTATTAATGGTAAATCCTGCTGATGCATTTATCAAAACAAAACCATCTGCCGATTCGTCATTAGAATTATAAAGTCCGTTTCCATCACTATCTGCGATATACCATTTGGATCTGTAAGTAAATCTTACGGTCGAATAAAATTTAGTTGTAGGTTCGTAGTTGATTTTAAAATTTCCCATGTGTTTGCTACGATTAGGCAATCCGGTGTATTCGCTTTTATTCAATAATCTGCTAGTGCCATCAGGATCTCTAGTGTATACTTTTCCAGCCTTTATGTTTTGTAGATCTTCTTTGTCTGCGGTAGCCAAATATTGATATCCTGTTGAGAAATCAATTTGCTTGTTTAGTTTGAATTTACATTCGATTTCAAGTCCTTCTGTGTAAGCATTTTTTACATTGATATAACTGAAAATCTGTGCGCCATTTGATTTTGTGGCAATTTGTCTAACATCAATTAGTGATTCAATATCATTTCTGAAAAGGTTGATATTGATTTTTGTTTTGTTTCCTATTGATAAAGATGTTCCCAGATTTATACCTGTTGAAAATTCTGGTTGTAATGATGTTAATCTGTTGAAATCTTCTTTGATCTCGCTGATTAGACCCTGCGCCTGCATTTCATTGATAATTTTAACAGCGTCAACTGCACCAAAAACTGAATATCCTCCGGCTGCATTGTTGGTGAAATTTAAATATAACTGTCTGAAATCAGGAGCCTTGAAACCTCTTCCAATTGAACCTAAAATTGAAATTGATTTATTGAATTTGTATCTGAATGAAAATTTCGGGCTCAATGCAGCAGCAAATAATTTATTATGATCATAACGAACTCCTGTTATCAATATTAATTTCTTATATGGGTTCCATTCTTGTTGAGCATATACAAATTGAATATTATTTTGTTTTTTATTTTCGATATTATCATAACGAGTTGATTGGGCTTCATCAATACTGTATCCTGCTCCAATTGTTAGTCTGGTTTTTTTTAATTGAATATCAGTTTGATTTTCTACTCTGTAAAAATGCTGTTTGAACTGATCAGTGTATGCGCTGTCAGGCTTATCTGTGAAATGAAGTATTTGTGAGCCATTGTAAATGGTAGCATATAACCGAAGTGCAGATTTTATACTAGAATTGAATTGGTGTGTAAGAACAGGATTGATATTTATATCATGATTGGCTTCTCTTCCGTATGAACTGCTAGTTGATCCATTGTTCGCTACAGCGAATTCTTGTTTGATGTAATCATAACCATCTCGTATGGTCAGGTCGAATTTTGTTTTTGATCCAAAGGGATGGTGAAGACTGAATTGATTTGTAAATCGCCAGATAGGTTGAGGTACTTTTATAGTAGAAAATGGTCTATAGCTAATGCCATCCAAATAATAAGCATTGCCAGAATATTGTAACCCAGTTTTTTTAATTGTTGTACTGATATTCAGATTAAAATCTAAGTTATTGAAAACATCGTTGTTTAAAGGTAGAATCCATCCTTTATCCGGGTTGCCAAATCCATACCTAAATCCTGTTTCTATACTTTTCTTACATGAGGTATCTGTAATAATATTAATGACTCCTGCCATTGCTTCGGATCCATATAGACTGGAAGATGGCCCCTTTACAATTTCAATTCTTTTAATATTACTGATACTGATTCTGTTGACGTCCAATACTCCGGCGGTTCTTCCTACCAAAGGTTCTCCGTTTAATAAAATTATAGTGTAATCAGGATTTAATCCTTGCATTTGAACGCCAGCACCGAAACCATTTGTAATATATAATCCTGTTTGCTCCTGAAGAATGTCTTTTAACCTGAGCGAACCGCTTTGTTCAATATTTTTCTTATTAATTATCTGATATGGAACAGTTACATTACCTAATTGAGTTGCTGTTCTCGTGGAGGTAATAACTATTTCAGACAGTGTATCATTATCAAATCTGACTTTTTTCTTTTGTGAAAAAGCAGATGAGCAACAGAACAAAATGGAGATTAAAATAATAACACGCCTCATGATAAAATTGGATGCAAATATCTATCCATGAAGTCAGAGAATTATCATGGAATTGTCATTAATTCCAGACTAATAAAAAATGACATTTCGATGACAATGTCTAAAAAAAAGCTGTCTCTTTTTTGAGACAGCTTTGAAAATATACTTCATCAATATCATCCATTAACTCTTACCATATTTCCTGTAACGGTAACAGTGTATTGTTTTAAAGGGGTTGAGGCAGGTCCATTGGTAACTGAACCCGTGTTACTAAATGTTGCACCATGTCTTGGGCAATAAAATCTGTTTTGATTACTCTGGTATTGAACATTAGCACCTTCATGAGTACACGCTTCTGCGACAGCTATAATTACTCCTGCTGTTGTTTTTGCAATAATTACCCCATTTACATAAACATAACCTCCTGCATTTGCCAATGCTGAATAGGCTGGTTGTGTGATATCAATGGTAAAGTCTACTGTAGGCCCTGCAGGTGTCTCATTTTTGCATCCACCCAAACAAGCAGTTAATGTAATTGAAACTGCTGAAAATCCAAGT
>CANHLV010000067.1 GCA_947461495.1 Chitinophagaceae bacterium | reverse complement strand
GCTGGTTTAAGGGTTTAATGGTTTTTAATGATTGAGAAAATCGAACAACAATCAAGTTAATCCTCTGAAGATCGACTAAAAAAACTTTGTGAAACTTTGTGCCTTCGAGCCTTTGTGGCAAAAACAAAAAACGCCAAACAAGCGCAGCGACCAAACGCCAAATTACAAACCGGCTTCCTTCTTCTTCCTCAACATCTTCCACAACTGAATTAACGCCGTTATTGCGAAAATCGAACCTATCACCCAATTCAAATAATGTTCACTGTTAGCGATTTTACTCACCATGTATTTGCCACCGAAGATAAAAACTGCATTACCCATTAAAGTGCCGGTACCAATACCGATGATATAAAAATTGTATTGTGAATTTACCGGTTCGAGGATTTTTTTAGTGAACAATACTGTGCTCCATCCAAACCAAAAAGGAATTTGAACAGGGTTTATCGCGCTCATAAAGGCACCCAGAAAAAAACGGTGCATTTTATTATTCAACATGATATTTTTGGCTTCACCACCCTCTTTCATAGCGGCCATAAAACTACCAATGGCTAATGCCAAAATAATAGCCAGCGTTATCCATTCCATCACACGCATCAAAACAGCTTGCTTTCTTACCCAATCAATTCCTACCAGAGAAATGCGCACATAGATCATTTCAACACACAAAGAACCCAATGAAAAGTAAAGCGCATTGGCAATGCTCTCCTGAATGCCAATTTGCATAGCAGCCACATTAAGTGTTCCGAGTGGCAAAGAACCCAGAAAACTGATTAGCAAACCCCAGGAGAATATTTTGATGAATTTAGACATAAAGACGTTTGGCGGCCCCCTCAATCCCCCAAAGGGGGAAGTTGAAGCTGTTGTATGATTTGAACTTATTGAACATTTTGAACTTATTAAACCTATTGAACAAAACTATCCTTTACGCAACCTCACTTTCAGGAGACATTGCTGAGAAGATAATGACGAGGTCAAAAGACCTTCGTCAGCATATCTAGTATCGAGCATCTTACTGAGAAAATAATGACGAGGTCAAAAGACCTTCGTCAGCATATCTAGTATCCAGTATCTAGTATCCAGCCTATCCAGCCTATCCAGCCTATCCAGCCTACCCCATTCTCCCATCCACCTCCCTCATCACTTTATACAACTCTTTTGTTTTTTTCAAAAATTTGTATCCTTTCATAAATGACCAAGGCGCGATTCCTTGCTTTCGGTTATATCTGCTGATTTGGTATAAGTCTTTCCAATGCGCCAAAATTTCTGCATATGCACCTAACAGCGTATAACCGGTATCGTAAAAATGATTCGGTTCGGCTCCACAACCATTGTACTCGAGAATAGAATAATTCTTGCCATTTTTTAAATCTTCCACGTTTGTGCACATGATATCATAACGGCCGTAAAAAAAATCGTTGATTTCGTGACTCAGCTTGTCAAATTCCGAAACTAACTTTTCATCAATGTATTCTTTTAAATCCACAAAATGTGCGCCACGATTGTGATTTGCAGCATAGCTTAAAATATATTTTTCACCTGTAGGAATGATTGTTTGTAGTGATTCTTTATGTTTTGTCAAATGCTCTTCCAATCTTTTTAAAGCTTTAGGATGAGCTTGAATGAGTTCTTTTAAAGTTGATTTTCCATCACCCACAACATGCAAAGGAATCTTATGTAAGAAGCCCGTTACTTTTCCTTTTGCGGCTTTGGGATGACGAATATAAAAGACACTAACTTCCATAGGATACGTAATCATAGCCTGCATGATATATTCAATCGGCGCAAGTTGGTGATAGTTTCGCAGCTGTGCTTCATTATCAATTTTTCTGAATAATATGCCTTGACCTCCAATTTCAGGTTTTACTACAAATGGATAAGTAAGATTGTGCAATCGAATTTGATTGAGTACTTCGTCAAAATGAACTTCGGGAAGAATATTTACCGTTGTTGGAAATAAATGTGTAGGCAACAAATCATACATTTCGCGTTTGGGTTCACCTTCCATACCTCCGAAAGTAAGTTTGGGATTACTAGGAGTAAAGTACCATACCGACCTTGATTTCAGAATATAAAACAACCACATTGGCGCAATAGGTGCGTACAGCAAATTGAAAGGCCAAGCTTCCCAATGGGTTATTTTCTTCCAGATTTTTTTCAAGTTGTAATTAATTTTTCAAAATTAAATGCAATAGTACAAACATCAATCAACAAAACTCATTTACTTTGTTGTGAAAAATTTACAGATATGCATGTACCTACCATGGCTGAGTTTATGGCGAAAGGCGAAAAACCCGAAGTGTTGTTTTGGGTGGGCTGCGCCGGAAGCTTTGATCAGCGTGCTCAAAAGATAACTAAGGCCTTCGTTACCATACTTGAAAAAATAGGCATCAAATACGCAATTCTCGGGAAAGAAGAAATGTGCACCGGAGATCCAGCGAGAAGAGCGGGTAATGAATTTATGTTTCAGATGATGGCTTATCAGAATATTCAAATCTTGAATGGCTATGAAATAAAAAAGATAGTTACCGCATGTCCGCATTGTTTTAATATTTTCAAAAATGAATATCCGGTTCTGGGTGGTAATTATGAAGTGATTCATCATGCCAGTTTCATACAACAATTGATAGACGAAGGCAAAATCGTGATGAATGAAAACGGCAGTTTCAAAGGCAAAAAAATTACTTACCATGATAGTTGTTATTTAGGTCGTGCTAATGATATTTACGAAGCGCCAAGAAAAGTATTGGAGGCCATGGACGTGGCTTTAGTGGAAATGAAACGCTGTAAAAGCAATGGATTGTGTTGCGGTGCAGGCGGTGCCCAAATGTTTAAAGAAGAAGAAAAAGGCGATGTACGCATCAATATAGAAAGAAGTAATGAAGCCATTGCAACCGGAGCTAGTGTGATAGCAGCGGCTTGTCCTTTTTGCAATACCATGCTCACCGACGGCGTGAAAAATAAAGAAAAAGAGGATGATGTACAGGTGTTGGATATTGCGGAGTTGGTGGCGGCATCTATTTAGAAGTTTGGTGTTTGGTGTTTGGCGTTATTTGTTTTGTAAGCTTTTTCGTATTGCAACCTTTTGAACTGATTAAACCTTTTGAACCTTTTAAACTTTTGACCTTGCCCCTACAATACAAACATTTCCTTCCCTCCGATTTCCACCCCGATTCCCGTGTGTGGATTTACCAAAGCGACCGCAGTTTTACCGAAAAAGAACAAATTGAAATTGACAATTTACTCAAACAATTCACAGACAGCTGGACCAGTCATGGTGCCAAAGTAAAAGGCTTTGGGAAATTATTTTTCAACCAGTTTATAGTTTTGTTAGCAGATGAAACAGCTTCTGGTGTGAGTGGGTGTAGTACTGATAGTTCTGTCAGACTAATCAAAGAAATTGAAAATAGATACAGCGCAGATTTATTCAATCGCCAACATCTCGCCTTTTTTAACGGTGAAAATATCATTCAAATCCCGCTTTCAAAACTCAACGATGCTATATCAAACAATCTCATAAATACCGAAACTCACTATTTCAACAACGTTGTTTTATCTAAAAAAGAATTGGAGGAAAAGTGGATAATTGTATTGATTGACAGTTGGTTGGGAAATAAGGTTAAATAAGTTTAAGAGGTTCAAAAGGTTCAAAAAGTTTATCTCCTACAAATAACAATTAAGCCTTCGGGCTCAACTTTTTGAACTTATTTAACCAATTCAACCTTTTAAACATTCAATCTCTGCCATCCTGTCATTTTCAACTCAAATCTCCTATCTTTGCGACTCAATTTTTTATGTTCCCATGCAAGAGTTAATGTTAGATAAAACACATGACGAAACTAGACAAGGTGAGGCATTTTCTCCCATAGAAAACCAAGGCAAAACTTACCATAAACATTTCTATATAGAATCTTATGGTTGCGCCATGAACTTTGCCGATAGCGAAGTAATTGCCTCTATTTTACAAAAAGAAAACATCGGCTGCACCAATCAGGCAGAAAAAGCTGATCTCATTCTTATCAACACCTGTTCTATCAGAGAAAAAGCCGAAGAGAAAATCAGAAAAAGATTGACTGAACTCAGACAATACAAAAGATCAAATCCAGGATTAATCATCGGCATTTTGGGCTGTATGGCAGAACGCCTTAAAGGCAATTTGCTCGAAGAAGAAAAATTAGTTGATCTCGTAGTAGGACCTGACGCCTATAGAACCTTACCATCGCTTATCGAAGAAGCTGAAACCGGACAAAAAGCCATCAATGTATTGTTAAGCAGAGATGAAACTTATGCCGACATTTCCCCTATTCGACTCAACAGCAATGGCATCAATGCTTTTGTGAGTATCATGCGCGGTTGTAATAACATGTGTTCGTTTTGCGTCGTCCCTTTTACCAGAGGCAGAGAAAGAAGTCGTAGCGCTGTTAGTATCATCGCAGAATGTGAAGCCCTTTTCAACGAAGGCTACAGAGAAGTGACGCTCCTCGGACAAAACGTAGACAGCTATCATTGGAGAGATGAGGAAACGGGTACTGTTGTAACCTTTGCCGAATTGATGGAAAAAGTAGCGCTGATTTCACCGTTATTAAGAGTAAGATTTTCTACATCGCATCCAAAGGACATTACAGACGATGTGTTGTTCACCATGAAGAAATACGACAACATTTGCAATTATATTCACCTACCAGTTCAAAGCGGCAGCACGCGTATGTTGCAGATGATGAACAGAACCTACAGTAGAGAATGGTATATTTCCAAAGTGAATAGAATCAAGGAAATCCTTCCTGATTGTGGTATTTCGACAGATATGATAACCGGATTTTGTACCGAAACAGAAGAAGACCATCAGGAATCAATGAGCTTAATGGAATACTGTAAATACGATTTAGCTTACATGTATTTTTATTCTGAAAGGCCCGGAACACTGGCTGCCAGAAGATTTAAAGACGATGTTCCTTTAGCAATTAAAAAACGTCGCTTACAGGAAATGGTTGATTTACATCGCATCCATTCTCACGAAAGCATGAAAAGAGATGTGGGCAAGACTTTTAAGGTCTTAATCGAAGGCAATTCAAAA
Source organism: Chitinophagaceae bacterium (assembly GCA_947461495.1). Taxonomy (GTDB): domain Bacteria; phylum Bacteroidota; class Bacteroidia; order Chitinophagales; family Chitinophagaceae; genus Ferruginibacter. The sequence goes on along the minus strand of CANHLV010000067.1, from coordinate 2,931 downwards.
AAGAACGAAAATGAATTTCACGGCAGAAACGACCAGAACAAAGTAATCGTATTTCCGAAATTGAATTATAAAAAAGGGGATTACGTCATGGTGAAAGTACACGACTGTACACCGGGAACCCTTATTGGAAACATAATTGAATAGTGAAAAATGGACCAGCAATCAATAAAAAACAGGTTTAACATTATAGGCAATTCACCGGCATTAAATCATGCCTTGAATATTGCCACACAAGTTGCCAATACCGATTTGAGCGTTTTGATAAACGGAGAAAGCGGAGTAGGTAAAGAAGTTTTTTCTCAAATTATACATTCGCTATCAGCTAGAAAACACAATCCATTTATTGCCGTAAACTGCGGTGCCATTCCCGAAGGAACCATTGATTCGGAATTATTCGGGCATGAAAAAGGCTCTTTCACTGGAGCTGTTGATAGTCGTAAAGGCTATTTCGAAACGGTAAACGGAGGTACTATTTTCCTCGATGAAATTGGTGAAATGCCTTTGGGTACACAAGCTCGTTTATTACGTGTGCTAGAAACTGGTGAATATATACGAGTAGGCAGCAGTAAAGTCCAAAAAACTGATGTCCGTGTAATTGCCGCTACCAATAAAGAATTGCTAGAATTCACTCAAAACGGAAGGTTCAGAGAAGATTTGTATTATAGATTAAATACGGTTCCTATTCGTGTACCAGCTTTGCGAGATAGACAAGAAGACATCATTTTGTTATTTAGAAAATTTGCTACCGACTTTGGCGAAAAATATAAAACACCGCCTGTTCAATTAACTGAAGAAGCCAAACAAGTACTGATTAAATATTCATGGCCGGGTAATGTAAGAGAATTAAAAAATGTTGCTGAACAGATTTCTGTGTTAAGTAAAGAAAAAACCATTACCGGTGAACAAATGCAGTCTTTTTTACCGGAACATCAATTTTCGAGGTTCCCGGCGCTTAGTGGTGGCCCTGGCGTTGTTACCCAAACAGAATTTGCCAACGAAAGAGAGATTTTATACAAGTTGTTTTTCGATATGAAAAAGGACGTGAACGAGCTGAAGAAAATGTTTTTCGAACTCATTCAAAATCCTGGAATGGCAGCGCATATGCCTGTTTACCAGCAAGAATCTGCCGTAATCAATCCATTAGAAATAAACAACAATTCATCCGGCAATTATGGAAATGCTGGACCTGCAGTAATTTTAAGAAACGATCAGATTGCGCCTATTCAGCAACATGAAGATGTGGAAGAATCCCTAAGCATTATTGATAAAGAAAAAGAACTCATCATCAAAGCCCTCAAAAAGCACAGAAGCAAACGCAGAGATGCCGCCTTGGATTTAGGCATCAGCGAAAGAACTTTGTATAGGAAATTGAAGGAGTATGATATAGAGCATTTGTAACAACGTGTTTGGGGTTTGGTGTTTGGCGTTGTGAGACTTTGTCAGAATTGAAGTCTTTTTTAATAAAATGTGATGATAATGAAACAATAATAAATTACCCATAAATTAATTAACAAAAAAACGCCAAACACCAAACGTCAAACAAAACAAACTCTTTAACCATATAATGCATCTTCCCAAAAAACAACAACTACTTAGATTACTCCTCAGCTTCCTCCTGTTGAGTGCTTTCAATTTCGCGACTTGTAAATATTCATTCAACGACGCTTCCCCCATTCCTATTGAAGTAAAAACTTTCAGAGTTAATTATTTGGAGAATAAGGCTTCTTATGTGAATCCGCAGTTGAGCCCGCAGTTGACTGAAAGAGTTAAATTAAAAATCATAGGTACTACCCGATTGCGTCAAACCAATGACGACAATGCAGATTATGATATTAGCGGTTACGTTTCTCAGTACAGTACGAGCACGATTAGTATTACGGGAACGAATTCCAGTGGAAACAGATTGACAGTAGGATTTCATTTGATTTTCAAAAATAATCTAGATGAGAAAAAGAATTTTGAAGCAGACATCATGAGAACTTTTGATTTTGATGCCAATATCAGTTTGTCACAGGCCGAAGCAGGATTAACTACAGATATAGTCAAAAACCTCACGGATGATATTTTCAATAAAATATTTTCTAATTGGTAATTTGACTTTTGAGTTTAATATTTTATATTTGAGTAATGCAACATCAGAATTTATTTAAACAATTGTTTGGGAAAAGCGCTTGGGACTCTGACAATGCTGTTATGTTGCAAGATATAGTTAAAGAATTCCCTTATTTCAGCCTAGCTCATTTTTACTTGCTCAAAGAAACCGGGATTGGTCATGGTGATTACAAATCCATTTCTGCAAAACTGGCTTTACATTTCAACAATCCGTATTTGCTTCACCTTCAGATGCATCAAACAGATACAATTACAACTCAAAAACCAGAGAATAAAGCAGAAGTTGAACAGAATATACTCGTTGCTGAACCTGTGCTTGAAAAGTTACTTACACGTCAGGTGGCTTTATCGAATCAAGTTCCGACCAACGAAGACATGTTATTTGAGCCCCTTTTCGCCACAGATTACTTTGCCTCACAAGGCATAAAACTCAGTGAAGATGTTCAATCCTCAGATAAATTGGGAAAGCAATTAAAAAGTTTTACCGAGTGGTTGAAAACGATTAAAAAAACACATAATTACACCCCACCCGAGCCCAAACAAGTTGATCAAAGCGTTGCACAGCTTGCTGAAAAAAGCAATATAGAAACGGAAGTAATCACAGAAGCCATGGCTGAAGTTTTTCTTCAACAAGGAAAGATTTCTAAAGCAAACGAAGTTTACGAAAAATTAAGTTTGCAGAATCCTGCTAAAAGTACTTACTTTGCAGGCAAAATTGAAAATTTAAAAGCGAAATAAGATGTTAGCATTATTTGGAGTATTGATTATTATTGCCTCTATTATTTTAGGGCTGATTGTGTTAATTCAAAACCCTAAAGG
>CANHLV010000066.1 GCA_947461495.1 Chitinophagaceae bacterium | reverse complement strand
TATCCAGCCTATCTATCTTATCCAGCCTATCCATCCTATCCAGTCTATCAAGCTTATCTAGCATCTACTTCTTCCTCCCCATCGCACGTTCCGCCGCCGCAGCAATATTCGCAGCATCTAATCCATATTTTACCAATAATTCTGCAGGTTTTCCACTTTCGCCAAAAGTATCATTGGTGCCAATGAATTCCTGAGGAACAGGGTACTCTTTAGCAGCTATTTGTGCAATAGAATCTCCCAATCCACCAATGATGTTGTGTTCCTCTGCAGAAACCGCACAACCAGTTTTTTGAATGGATTTCAATACCGCTTCTCTATCGATAGGTTTGATGGTGTGAATATTAATCACATCAGCAGTAATGCCTTTACTTTCAAGAATTCTGGCGGCTTCAACTGCTAGCCAAACTAAATGACCACAAGCAAAAATAGAAACGTCATTGCCTTCATTTAAAACCTGTGCTTTTCCAATAACAAAATCTTCTTCTTTTGTGAAGATAGGCCATACCGGACGACCGAAACGAAGATAGACCGGTCCTTCATATTTGGCAATTGCTTTAGTTGCCGCTTTGGTTTGGTTGTAATCGGCTGGCACAATAACGGTCATGCCCGGAAGCATTTTCATCATGCCAATGTCTTCAAGAATCTGATGCGTAGCGCCGTCTTCGCCTAAGGTAAGACCTGCATGAGAAGCACAAATTTTTACATTTTTTCCGCTGTACACAACACTTTGTCTGATTTGGTCGTAAACTCTTCCTGTAGAAAAATTAGCAAATGTGGTGGTGAATGGAATTTTACCACCAATAGTTAAACCTGCTGCTACGCCAATCATATTCGCTTCTGCAATTCCACACTGGATAAATCTTTCAGGAAATTCTTTGATAAAGCCATTGAGTTTTAAGGAACCAGCCAAATCTGCAGTAAGTGCAATGATATTTTCATTTTCTCTTGCAGCTTCTAAAATTCCGTCTCCGAATCCGCTTCTCGTGTCTTTATTTCCTGTTGATTGTATTGATGAAAGCATATTGATAAATTATTTAGATGTATTGTTGGCTAATTTTATTTCCCAGTTCCAGGCCGTAAGCATCATGTCTTCAAGATTGTAAGCAGGGGTCCATCCCAAAACTTGTCTGGCTTTTTCATTGTTGGCATAAATGCCGATGATGTCTCCTGCTCTCCGACCAGCTATTGTATAGTTTAGTTTTTGGCCGCTTACTTTTTCAAAAGTATTAATGACTTCAAGTACCGTGTATCCGTTTCCGGTACCCAGGTTGAATATCTCACAATTTGTTTTGTTTTTTTCAGCAATTAGATAATCCAATGCCAGCGTGTGTGCGTGAGCGATGTCAGATACATGAATATAATCTCTTACGCAAGAACCATCTCTTGTCGGGTAGTCGTTGCCGTATACTTGCATTTGAGGTAATTTGCCAATGGCAGTTTGGGTGATGGCAGGTACAAGATTAGCTGGCCTACCTATAGGAATTTCACCGATTTCTCCAGAAGGATGCGCACCTACAGGATTGAAATACCTTAATAAGACAGATTGAATATTGTTGCTGTTGGCTGTTTGGTGTACAATCTCTTCTCCCATTTGTTTGGTGGAACCATATGGAGATTCTGCTTTTTTCATTTGCGAATCTTCTGTTACCGGACTACTATCCGGATTTCCATAAACGGTACATGATGAAGAAAACACAAAATTAGGCACACCAAATTCCTCACAACAACGAAGAATATTGATTAAAGAATTCAGGTTGTTATCGTAATAGAGTAGTGGATTTTCAACCGATTCTCCAACGGCTTTGAATGCTGCAAAATGTATGATACCGATGATATCGGGGTTTTCTTGAAAGATGGCATGCGCGTCATCAAACACGCAAAGGTCTACATGATAATTTTTGATTTTTCTACCAATGATTTTCTCAACACCGTCTAAAATTTCCGGATTACTGCGACTGTTATTATCAGCAGAAATGACTTCATATCCATGCTGAAGCAGATCCACAATAGTGTGAGAGCCGATATAACCACAACCACCGGTAACCAGAATTTTTTTCATTATTTAAATGACTTTAGTAGAGTCGGAACAAAATGAAAACGAAATATTTTTTAAAATTTTATCCCGCAAAGAAAGTAAAAAACAATGACGCAGCTTAAACTTTATGGTTATATTTTTACAAGTGAGGGTAAAAATAATGAATGATTACATAAAATAATGCTGCGAGCAAACCGCTGATTGGAATGGTAAGAATCCATGCCCACAATAGATTTACTGTCACTCCCCATCTTACAGCAGAAAGTCGCTTTGTTGCTCCTACTCCTATTATAGAACCGGTAATGGTATGTGTAGTACTTACCGGGATTTTCAAGGCTTCTGTTAAAAACAAAGTGATGGCACCTGCTGTTTCTGCGGCAACACCTTCAAATGGAGTTACTTTGGTGATTTTGGTCCCCATGGTTTTTACAATTTTCCATCCACCACTCATAGTACCTAATGCAATGGCCGCATAACAAGCCAGCGGCACCCACCAAACCATATGATCAAGACTGTAAATATTAGGATTATAGGCAATTAATGCTGCCATGATAATACCCATAACTTTTTGTGCATCATTTCCACCATGACCAATACTGAATGCAGCTGATGAAACAAGTTGCAATCTTTTAAACCATGAATTGGCGCTATTGGCATTGAGACCATTCAAAAACAAGGTAAAACTTGCCATAATAACCAGTATTCCGGATAACAACAGCCATTTAAAATTTGTGGCTGTGAACATCAATTTCATAGGATAACTTGAGAAATGTGTTTTAAGTTTTGATGGATCTGTAACCAGATTGTTCTTCAAAAAGAAAAATACGCCAATGAATACTAGTAATGCAATAATCTTTGGCATCCATCCTTTCTTAAAAGAATGAATAAACCACAGAGATATGATAAATGCTATGAGCATGCCTATTATTGGGGCAAGCAAAATAAAGGAAATTGTTTTTAATACAGGCTCTGAGTTGATAGCCGCAAATCCTCGATAGGCAATGGCAGCACCGGCAAAAGCACCAATCAGTGCATGCGATGAGGAAGAAGGAATGCCAAACCACCAAGTAAATAAATTCCAGAAAATGGCAGACAACAATCCAGAAAAGATGACGAGCAACATTTCATGTCCGGCCACCACATCAGGTTTTACAGTTTTAGCGATTGTGTTGGCAACGCCATGGTCTTTGAAAATAAAATAAGCAACAAAATTGAATAATGCAGCCCATACAACAGCTTGTCCGGGGGTTAGAACTTTGGTAGATACAACAGTTGCTATAGAATTAGCAGCATCATGAAAACCATTAATATAGTCAAACAGAAGCGCTAAGGCAATAATGACAATAAGAAAACTCATAAATTAATTTTGGCAGATAAACTTATATTGAAAGCCTGAGTTAAGATTACGCGTATTTGATGATAATAGATTCAATCACATTTGCAGCATCTTCACATTTATCAGTAACTATTTCCATAATCTGATAAATTTCTCTTTTCTTGATAACTTCTTTGGCATCTGGCTCTGTAGCGAAAAGTCTTTCAATGCTCATGTCAAAAATATCATCACCCTGGTTTTCAATACTATTAATGGCAACCAATGCATCAGTGATTTGGCGCATGTTTTTCATATTGCGTAACTCAGTAACGGCCTTGTGTACCTGTATGCAACCCAATGCAATTAGATCTGCCATTTTTTGTATGCCAATATCATTTGGATCTACATGATAGAAATTTATCTTTTTTGCAGAAGCATATATGTAATCAGCGATATCATCTAATGAAGTAGCCAAATAGTGGATGTCTTCTCTGTCGAAAGGCGTAATGAAATTCTTACCCAATTCAGTAAATATCTGGTGCGTATAATCATCATTGATATGTTCCATGTCCTCAACTTCCTTTATTAATTTTGCTCTTTGTTCAAAATCAGGCTCGATGACTACATCTTTTAACTTTGCACCCATTTTAACAAGCACTTCTGAAACATTTTCAAATAGCTGGTAGAATACCCTGTCTTTTGGAAGGAAAATCTTAAGAATTGTGTTGAATGCCATATTTATAATGATTTAGTGCAAAAATAGAAAATTAGTTTCTGGCTGAGTTATCCAAGTGTTAATTTAAAATGAACAAATGAATCATCAAAAACTCCGCTAAGAAACTCTATTTTATTCATATTTAGTCGTTTTTAAGTCAGTTTCTTAACAATCATAAAACCATAGCTTTGTCGGTTTTAAATATTGACAATTTGCTGTAATTCAGTCTAGTACTGAGTTTGAAAAGATATTAGATCCTCTAATCTAAAATCGCTTAACAATTTGGTAACATTAAGGTAATATTTACATAACGTTTAGTTTACATTCCAATAATACATAAGTAGTCACTTTGCACCAAACTTAAGGAACGCATGAAACGCTATTTACTAAGCGTGGCATTATTGCTGCTGCATACATTATTCTCATTCTCCCAAAACGGTAAAATCGAAGGAAAAATCACTGATGCTTCTACAGGTTCTAGAATTGCCTCCGTAACCATTCAAATTCCAGAAAAAAATATAACCATAGCTGCTGATGTTGATGGCAGGTATAATGTTAATCTTGATGCTGCAAAAAAATACAGTTTAAAAATCTCTGCCGTAGGTTATTCTACTAAGATTATCGATGATGTGCAACCTATTGCCAATCAAACAATAACTATTGATATAGTAATCGAACAAGCCAAAAAAACTGAAACAGCAGTTGAAGTGAGATCTTCTGTAAGAAAAGAATCAACCAATTCGCTGATTGCGTTACAAAAAAATACTGCTGTAGTTGCTCAGGTCATCAGTGCCGAAGCTATTAAAAGAAGTCCGGATAAAAATACCGGTGAAATTTTAAAAAGAGTTCCCGGCACTTCAGTTCAGGAAGGTAAATATCTTGTGGTGAGAGGTTTGAGCGATCGTTACAATCAAGCCATGCTTAATGGAATTTTATTGAGTAGTACAGAACCAGACAGAAAGACTTTCAGTTTTGATATTTTTCCTGCTGCCATGATCGACAATATCGTGATGAATAAAACCTTTGTTCCGGAATTGCCGGGCGAATGGGCTGGTGGTTTGGTTCAAGTGCAAACAAAAGATGTTCCTTCTTCGAGCTTTTTCAATATTCAATTAGGAACCGGGTTTAACAGCAATACAATCGGCAAAACATTTCTTCAGGCAGATGGTGGAAAACTCGACTTTTTGGGAATCGATGATGGAACAAGAGCCTTGCCTTCGGATTTGCCTTTGCGCTATGCTTTCAGTCAGTTGAGTTCTAATGAAAAAACGGCGTACGGCAAACAATTTCGCAACAGTTGGACACCGATAGCAACCAATGCGCCACTTAACGCAGTTTTACAATTAAATGGTGGTGGAAATACCAGAATTTTTGGAAAAAAAGTCGCCGGAATTTTTGCCATTACATATAACAGCACCAATAAAATTACTCCTTTCAACAACATATTTATTGCCAATAATAACGGCGATGTGGAGCTGATGTACGAAAACAACAAATACAGCAAAGACATCCTTATGGGAGGCTTGGCAAATGTTACTATACAGTTTAACAATAACAATAAAGTCTCTTTTAAAAATTTGATCAACGTCAATACAAGTAATTCTGTTGTAGACAGATATGACGGAAGAGATTATATCATCAGTGGTGGTGGCAATGGCGACAGAGTAAGGGCTACCGAAATTGGATTTAAAGAAAATACATTCTTCAACACACAGGTTGTTGGAGAACACAATATCAGCAAATACAACGTACGTTTCAAATGGTATGGCGGATTCAATATTCTCGATCAATATGTGCCTGATCAAAGACGTTTGTTTTATACGCAAGATGGCAATGATCCTTCTGCTCCTTACTATGCTTTACTGGGCTTGGGTGCTGGTCAAAAAAGTGGTAGTATTTTCTATGGCTTTCTTAATGACTATATTTATAATACAGGAACCGATATCAGTAAAACTTTTGATTGGAAAGGTAAAAAACACACCATTAAAGGAGGTTATCTATTTCAGGTAAAAGATCGTTTGTTTGACAGTCGTCCTTTCTATATCAACACAGCTAGCAATGCATTAAAGCAATTGCCATCGAATCAAATTTTTGCTGCTGATAATTTTGGAACTGGAAATGATAAGCTTCAATTTGATGAAATCAGTGGTAATGCCTTTCGTTATATGGCTAATACCATAATGAATGCAGCTTATCTGCAATTTGATAATCCGATTGGAGAAAAATTCAGAATGGTTTGGGGCGTTCGATTTGAAAGTTTTGACCAATTGGTAGGAAGTGTAAGACAGGAAGATCCAAGACATGTGAATACTTTGGTTCAGGATTTTTTACCGGGTGTAAATCTAACTTATAAAGTAAATAACAAAACCAATTTACGTTTTGCTGCCAGTCAAACCGTTGTTAGACCAGAGTTCAGAGAGTTAAGTCCATTTGCATTCTATGATTTTGAATTGGGTGCTCAGGTAGTAGGAAACAAATCTGCACAGCGTACCAAAGTCTCCAACTTAGATCTCCGTTATGAACTGTATCCACGTTCAGGAGAGTTGTTTACTTTCGGTGCTTTCTTCAAACATTTCGAAAAACCAATTGAATATTATTTCAACAGAACTGGTCCGGGTACAAATACTTTTAATATCCTTAATACAGATGTGGCCACAGCTTTTGGTGTTGAATCTGAGTTCAGAAAAAAGCTCGATATGACTACCTTCTTGAAGCATTTTACGATTAGTGGTAATTTCAGTTATATCTACAGTAAAGTAAAAGACACAACTGGAACGGTCAATCGCCCATTACAAGGACAGAGTCCATATTTAATCAACTTCGGAATTCAATATGATATTGAAAAATTAGGATTGAATACTACTTTATTGTTCAATCAGATTGGTAGAAGAATATTGTTTGTTGGTAATGAGGCTGTTTCAGATATCTGGGAGAATCCAAGATCTTTACTAGATTTTCAATTTGCAAAAAAAGTTTTGAATAAAAAAGGTGAAATCAAAATTAACATCAATGACATTCTCAACAAGCAGGTGAAATATTATCATGATTTAGATAACAGCAAAACTTATTCTAGAAACTCAAAAGACGTGCTCGCCATTTCCAGAAACTATGGCACCAATTTCAGTATTTCCTTCTCATACAACATTAAATAAAAAAGAAAAATAAAACAAAAACTATGCAACGCTTAAGTTATTTGATCATCGCATTTTTAATCACTTCAACCGCATGCCGTAAAATTGAAGTAGATGGCGCACCGGCCAACAACAATAATAATAATGGTAACACTGAGAACACCATTTTGGAAGGACGCATTACTGCCAACAGAACTTTGAAAGCAGATTATGTTTACAAACTACGTGGGTTGGTGTACGTTACTAACGGAGCTGTATTGACTATTGAGCCCGGAACAAAGATCGTAGGAGAGCAAGGGAGAACCGGAGGATTGATTATTACCAGAAGTTGCAAGATCATTGCTGATGGTACTGCAGATAAACCGATTGTATTTACATCGGAAGCGTCTACGCCTGCACGTGGCGATTGGGCCGGATTGGTGATTTTAGGTAATGCCCCAACTAATGCCAGTTACAATGGACAAGTAGGTATTGGTGAAATTGAAGGCGGTATCAATAACAGTGATGGATTAGGATTGTATGGTTTAGGTGCCAGTTCTAATCCTGCTGATAACAGTGGAATATTACGTTATGTAAGAGTTGAATATGCAGGATATGCATTTCTACCTGATAAAGAAATAAACGGTCTGACTATGGGTGGCGTTGGTAATCAAACCATCATCGATTATGTACAAGTAGCTTTTGCAAATGACGATAGCTTCGAGTGGTTTGGTGGAACGGTGAATTGCAAACATTTGATTGCCTACAAAGGATTGGATGATGATTTTGATACAGACAATGGCTTCATAGGGAAAGTACAATATGCTATTGGATTAAGAGATAGTGCCATTGCGGATATTAGCGGAAGTAACGGATTTGAAAGTGACAACGATGCAGGAGGAAACGCTAC
>CANHLV010000065.1 GCA_947461495.1 Chitinophagaceae bacterium | reverse complement strand
GGTTTCGGGTTCTATGTAAATATTCCAGTATTGCCATGTTATGCTGTCAGGAACTTTGCCAGTTGAAGTGTAAGTTAGTGTTATCGCATTTAATGTTTGGTCAAAAAACTTATTCTCCTTAAAATAAGGTTGGAAAGATGTAGAATCAATAAATGGTGTGTAAAATTCTCCAAACACTTTTTCAAATGCTTCTACATTTACCCATGAGGTATCAAGTAGGTTATTGACTGATGAAATTTTAATTGGGTTGATGCCACTGTTTTTAATATCAACAATTTGTCCTTTGATAAAATTCCCTAAAGGAAAAAAACTAGGCGCTTCGGTAGATGTATCTTCATTATTTAACGCTGTATTTTCAACGGCAGTATTGCTTTCTTGATGACAGGAAATAAATAACATTAAACACAAAATCAACAAACTAATTCTCATCTCTAATATTTTGAATAGGAATTTAAAAACAACTTAATAAAATAAATGTTGAAAAATATGTTTCGATTGTTTTAAAAATTTCTTGAGATACCCAATTTCAAACCAATATTGTATTGTTTTTCATTGTACAAGTATTTGCTATCATAAGAAGAAAATAGTTGGTATCTAAATTGCGGACCTGCATTTATTCTTGAACCATTGGACAGCTTGAAACTTAAAAATGTTTCAAAACTAGTGTTAACATTCCATTTACGAAAGCTAGTTCCATCTTGGAAATAAGTTTTCATCTCATTCGTATTTTGACCGGGATAACCGCCTACAAGATAGCTCGGTTGAATGGTAGCACCTGCAATCCATTTCAATTGATGGTTTCCGATTAGCTCCAATTCGGTACCAAATGGAATTGAAATCTGATAAGTACTGCTGTTGTATTTTTTAAATTCCGAATTCAATTCCGGATTTAGTATTTGAATTTCGTTGCTTTGCAAAGATGAGTTAACCATAGTGCTATTGGTCTCGTTATTTAAATCATCAGTAACACCTTCTTCATTTGTAAGCTTATAGTTTGTATAATTTAACTGCATTCCTGCTTTTAATCGTAAAGAAGAGGTTACATTTACGAGAAAAGCACCACCAGCTTCAAGATTATATTCAGGCTTATACCTCAAATTTTTACTCAAATCATTTACGTTTTGAAGATGATTTGATGAAGAATTTGAAATTTCAGATTCAGTATTTCTATAACTATTGCTGTAACCAACAGAAGAAGTAGCATAAAGCTGATAAGACAATTCACTCTCGTTGTTATTTTTTACAGAAATGCAAATAGGCTTATGAGTTGTGGCATTATTCTTATTCTCTGTTCCTGATATCAGTTGATTTACTTGATGATCTATACTTAAAGCAGCAGTTTGAGGTAGAGAAAATTTATCAGAAAAATCAATTGGTGTATAATTTTCAATTACAGCAGGGGCGGATTCAATATTGTTTAGATTGGTATTAATTTCTTCTTTCGTTTTGTTTTTAGCTGCTACTTGTATTAAGCCTTTCTTTTTGTAAGCAGTATTAGTTTCAACTTTTGTTGAATAGGCAATTGGTTGATTGTTATGTTTTTGAATCGATGTTTTATTTTCAGTTAAATAGCTTTGTTGAAAAACATCCGAGTTATTATGATTGATAATAAAAAAGGAAATAATGAAAACAAGAAGGGCTGCTAAGGAAGGTGATTTTTTTGAAGGATGAATGTTATTGTAAACGCTATTCCATACGTTTACAGAAGGCCTCATTTTAAAATTTGCGGTTGCCTCTCTGAGAAATTTTTCAAAATTGTCGTTATGTTCTAAAGGGCTCATCTGTTCTTGTTCACGTAATTTTAATAATTATATAGCTGCGGTGTTTTTTGTCTTTTTAAAAGACAGATCAATTATTCCTCGTTTTATCAAAATACTTTCAAGCATCATTTTAGCTCTTGAATATTGACTTCTGCTGGTAACTTCTTCGATTTCCAAAATAGAGGCTATTTCTTTATGAGAATAACCTTCTATTGCATATAAGTTTAAAACAGTCTTATATCCCAATGGTAACATTCTAATGCATTCGATGATGTGTTTTGTTTGCATCATGGAATACACTGAAGCTTGTCTGGATTCAAGATTTTCTGCATAAGTTATTTCTAAAGATTCTGAAAACTTCTTGTTCTTTTTCAGGACATTGATACAAGTGTGAACAATCACTCTTCTGATCCATCCTTCCAATGAACCTTCATTTCTATATTGGTGCAATTGCGAGAAAATTTTGATAAAGCCCTCTTGCAACATGTCTTCAGCATCGGCTCGGTTATTGGCATAACGATAGCAAACACCAAGCATTTTGGCGTTATATTTATTGTACAATAATTCTTGGGCAGTAATATTGTTCAATTTGCAACCTTCAAGCATTTGCAATTCAGTCATATCAATTGTACCAGATTGATTTATTTAATTTGACGCCCCTAAATATAGGGATAAATTCAAATTAATAAAAGTCAAGTTACTGACTCAAAAATTATCTTCTTTTTCTTTGTAAACTATCAGCAGGATAAACCAGTTTAAAACTGTCTCTCAAATTGTTAACCCAACTGCTTATCGCTTTTTTCTGTTTTTCGTTAAGCGAAGCATCACCATGAATCAAAGTGTATGAAGATAAAGGCATTTCATTTTCTTCAACCTGTTCGGAAATTTCTTCCAGTTTGTGGAATTGTCTTCTCAAAGAATAGTTGCCAAATTCAGAAAAATTAAGCTCCCCTTTACCTTCTTCAACATGGTTGTTTAACCATTTGCTTACAGGCTGAATACTAGCATACCATGGATATTCAGTATGATTGCTGTGACAATCATAACAACTAGTTTTTAAAATGGCAGCCACATCAGCAGGAACATTATGTGAAGTTTCTATTGAGGCCGGCATTAATGCATCTCCATTGTTATGATTGCTTTTGGGTAAAAATTGAGCCAGTAATAAGATAATAACGATAGCTATAGTAGTAGTTTTTAAAAACTTTTTCATGTGTATTTATTTAAGTCAAAATTTAAAATTAAAAAGTAAAAATTGTTGGGTTTCCTTTTTGAATTTTGATTTTTTACTTTTTAATTAATATTGCTGTTATACTCTTATGGGTATTGAAATAATTAGCTTATTAAAACATTCCCTGTCATCTCTTTAGGAATTTCAATTTCCATTAATGATAAAATTGTTGGCGCAATATCACCAAGCTTACCTGAATGAACAGTCCCATTCCAGTGTTTATCAATTACAAAAAGAGGAACAGGATTTAAAGTGTGTGCGGTATTGGGTGTGCCATCTGCATTGATTTCAAAATCCGCGTTGCCATGGTCTGCAGTGAGAAGGATGGTATAATCTTTCTCAAGCGCAGTAGTGACAACTTTTTCAACACAAGCATCTACCGTTTCAACAGCTGTTATAACTGCTTGCCATACACCCGTATGTCCTACCATATCTGCGTTTGCAAAATTCAAACAAATGAAATCAGGAGCTGAGTTGTTGATTTCATTTACAACAGCCTGTGTAACTTCTGCTGCACTCATTTCAGGTTGTAAATCGTAAGTGGCCACTTTGGGTGAAGGAATCATGATTCTGTTTTCTCCTTCAAATGGTTTTTCACGTCCACCACTGAAGAAGAAACTGACATGCGGATACTTTTCGGTTTCGGCTATACGAAGTTGGGTTTTTCCGTTAGTAGCTAAAATTTCTCCAATGGTATTTTTTAAATCATCATTTTCAAATATTACATGTACTCCCTTAAACGAATGGTCATATTGAGTCATTGTTGTGTAATGCAAATTCAATTTTTTCATGCCAAATTCGGGCATATCCTGTTGAGTCAACACTTCTGTGATTTCCCGACATCTGTCTGTTCTGAAATTAAAACAGACGACCACATCATCATTTTCTATTTTACCATTTTCAACTTTTGAATTGATAAGTGGTTGGATAAATTCATCTGTAGTTCCGTTTTCATAACATTGTGAAATACTGGCTACAAGATTTTCAGACTCAGTGCCGATGCCATTTACCATTCCATCATAAGCAATTTTCACTCTTTCCCATCTTTTATCTCTGTCCATGGCGTAGTATCTACCCGTAATAGTGGCAATTGAACCTGTAGAGGATGCGATATGATTTTCAAGTTCTTGTATAAATTTGATGCCCGACTTAGGATCAGTATCTCTTCCATCGGTAAAAGCGTGTACAAATACGTTGGTAAAATCGAGCGACTTGCAAAGAGATAATAATGCTTTGAGATGATTAGTATGCGAATGAACCCCGCCATCGCTGACCAAGCCTATCAAATGAAGTTTTTTGTTGTTTGCTTTTGCAAAATGGATGCTTTCGAGCAGGGTAGTATTGGATTGGAATTCATTGGTTTTTATAGCTACATTGATTCGCTGTAATTCCTGATAAACAATTCTTCCGGCTCCAAGATTAAGATGGCCCACTTCACTATTTCCCATCTGACCTTCCGGTAAGCCAACGTCTTCACCACAAGTGATTAAAGTTGCATTTGGGTATTTTGAATATAATGAGCTTACAAATGGAACATTAGCATTTTGTATGGCATCGCTTTTTTTATCTTTTCCAAGTCCCCAGCCATCCATTATGACCAGTGCAATTTTTTTATTGTTCATCCTGCAAAATTACTTAATTGAGCTCAAAATGAGTGTGATAATATTTGCTTGAAAGATGTTTCTGCACACAATTATTAAGGTGATAATTCGTTACTATTAGTGTGCTTATTCCTTACATATCAAATACGAATTATAAAAATGGCATGGTAGGAATTTAAAAAGTAGTGATTATGAAAAAATTAATAATTATTCTTACAGGCTTTATGATGTTATCATCATTTAGCAACGGCCAATTGATTGATGAAGTCATCTCTTCCTTAAAATCTGGAAAGGCTGATCAATTATCCTCATTATTTGATAATACCATTGAAATTGCATTGCCAGAAAGCAATAACAGTTACAGTAAAAATCAAGCAACTGCAGTCATAAAAGACTTTTTCGTGCAGCATCAGGTTAAGAGTTTTGAACTCTTGCACAAAGGGGAAAATGGCGGTTCTCAATTTTGTATTGGCATGTTGAATACCAAAAATGGCTCATTCCGAACAACAATTTACATAAAGCAAAAGTCTGACAAAAAAGTAGTTCAGGAAATCAGATTTGAACTGAATTGATATTACTACAAAATTCTTTTTTCATATCAAATATCCAATTTTGACTTTATGGTCGGGGTTGGGTATTTTTTTATCGGTATTAAAGTTTGTTTTCATTGCTTAGCTTTGTAAATATTATGAATGAGCAACAGTTAGAAATTTTAATTGTCAATGCCTTAAACGAGGATATAGGTGATGGAGATCATACTACATTAGCTTGTATAGAAAAGCATGTAAGTGGTAAAGCAATTTTGAAAATAAAAGAGGAGGCTGTGCTTGCAGGAGTAGAAATTGCAGAGAAGATATTTAAAAAAGCAGACCCTTCTGTTTATTTCAAAACATTAAAAAAAGACGGTGAACATGCTCATAATGGAGAAATTGCATTTGAAGTTTTTGCTCCTGTTCATACGATATTAAAATGTGAAAGGCTGGTGTTGAACACTATGCAAAGAATGAGTGGAATTGCCACTTTAACCCGTCAATACACAGATTTACTTAAAGGTTACCACACTCGATTGTTGGACACTCGTAAAACTACACCCAATTTCCGTTTGCTTGAAAAAGAAGCCGTTAGAATTGGAGGTGGCGAAAACCATCGTTTCGGGCTTTATGATATGATTATGTTGAAAGACAATCACATTGATTATTGCGGCTCAATCGAAAAAGCCATTCAATCAGCCTATGAATATGTACAAAACGTAAAACCTGGTTTGAAAATCGAAGTGGAAACCAGAAATCTTGAGGATGTGAAAAGAGTTATGGCAATCGGGAAAGTAGATAGAATTATGCTAGATAATTTTACAATAGAAGATCTTCAATCCGCTATATTGTTAATTGGCGAAAAATTTGAAACCGAAGCCAGCGGAGGCATAACGCTTAGTAACATCGTGAATTATGCTTCTACAGGAGTCGATTTTATTTCCAGCGGAGCCATTATACACCAGGCCAGAAGCATAGATTTGAGTTTGAAAGCTGTTATCATATAAAATCCTATTACATTGAAGAAGAAAACAAGTTCATCCTCTCCATTTGTGTATTCCACAGATCCTAATTTTCAGCCGCTGGTTGAAAAAGAAGTTGAAACTACAGTATTATTACCTGTTGAGCAAAAGCTTATCGTTCGACTGGAAACCAAGCACAGAGCCGGCAAAATTGTCACCATTGTAGATGGATTTTCCGGTACTGCGGATCAATTCGAGGAGATATCCAAAAAACTGAAAAATCATTGTGGTACAGGCGGTTCAGCAAAAGACGGGGAGATTTTGGTTCAAGGAGATCACAAAGAAAAGGTATTTCAATGGCTCATAAAGAATGGATTCACACAAACCAAAAAGAAATAGGGTAATTAATTCCAATGCATTTTCCAATTAATAGTATTGCCTTAGTGCTGTCTTATATTCGAAAAAAATGTTTTTGCTGATTAACAACTTTCTACAAAAAAATCAGTTTTCAACGATTTATTTTTAGTAACTTGGGAAAAATGTTTCTATGAATTCAAAGATATCAGCAGGAGTTACCATTACGGTTGATACATTTTATCAACCTGAATATAGTAATCCAATCAACCATGAATTCATGTTCGCCTATAAAATTACCATTGAAAACAATAATAATTTCTCTGTAAAATTATTAAGAAGACATTGGTATATTATAGACAGCAATGGCCTCAATAAAGAAGTTGAAGGCGAAGGGGTAGTAGGCATTCAGCCAGTGATTCTTCCCAATGGTAAATATAGTTATATCAGTGGATGCAATCTCAAAACAGAACTGGGTAAAATGCATGGCGCTTATCTCTTTGAAAATCTTAGTAATAAAAAAACATTCAACGTATTTATACCAGTTTTTCAAATGGAAGCGCCTTTGAAATTAAACTGATAGAACTCGCTGAATAACTAAAACTAGCATAAAAGCTGAACAAATCCTCACATGTCTAAATTAACATTCAACAATTCCAATAATCAATTTTTCATAAGTTTGAAATCAAGCGTAGATGAGTATTTCAAAACCGCTAAAATTGAAAAAACTGGTGATTATCGTTTATTTCTAAAAACTTTTGTTTTAATTGGTTCAGCAATAACGGCTTATTTGTTACTCATGTTGATTCAGCCTGTTGCTTTGGTATCACTTGCATTATGTATTTTCCTTGGTTTTATAATGGCCTGTATTGGGTTCAGTGTGATGCATGATGCCAATCACGGCAGTTACAGCAATAACAGCAAGCTGAATGATTTCATCGGATTGTTAGCGTCAAATGGTCTAGGCGCTAATGCTTATTTCTGGAAACAAAAACATAATGTCATCCACCATACATATACTAACGTTGATGGTATAGACGACGATATCGCTAAAAGCCCTATCATTCGTCAGTGCGAAACACAGAAGTGGGTTCCTATGCACAGGATACAACATTTGTACATTCCTTTCGTGTATGCATTATCGTCTATTTTTTGGATATTTTTTATGGATTTCACCAAATACTTCAGCAGAAAAATCTACACCACTGCAGCTTGGAAAATGACCTTTAAAAATCATTTGATTTTCTGGGTGACTAAAGTCTATTACTTAAGCATTTTCATTTTACTTCCAATTTATGTTTGGGGATTCTTGCCTTGGTTGGTGGGATTTCTTGTTACAAATGCCGCTATGGGTATAACGCTATCTTTTGTTTTTCAGCTGGCACATGTTGTTGAAAATACAGAATTCGAACATATTCCGTTAGATACGACAAAGCATCTTGAATCGGCTTGGGCTGAACATCAAATCAGAACCACTGCAAATTTTGCTATGAAAAATAGAGTGATATCTTGGTTTGTTGGCGGATTGAATTTCCAAATCGAACATCATTTGTTTCCCAGAATAAGTCACGTTCATTATCCAGCCATCAGTAAAATAGTGCAACAAAAATGTAAGGAATTTAATTTGCCTTATAATTATTACGAAACCATGTCAAAAGCAATGGCTTCTCATTTTAGGGT
>CANHLV010000064.1 GCA_947461495.1 Chitinophagaceae bacterium | reverse complement strand
TGCGCGGTGTGTTTGATTTCAATACTGTCGATTGAAGAATTGTAATTGATGATATGTGTGCCAGGAGCGGGATCGATTCTTTGGCTAGTAATGCTCAATTCAACATTGTTTGCTGTTTCACCCAATACCCATTTTTCTTTATTTTGGTTATTGTTTAAAATGCCCTCTGCTAATGTGATGGCAGTCCCACTCGGTGCATCTTTTTTCTGTGTGTGATGAATTTCTTCAATGGAAATATTGTATTCTGGTCTATTGTTCATCAATGCAGCCAATTTCTTATTCAGTTCGAAAAATATATTGACTCCCACACTGAAATTACTGGCGAATAATAATGCGCCGTTTTTTTCGGTACAATAATTTTCGATTTCTTGCCATTTGTTTAGCCAGCCTGTACTGCCACAAACCACAGGGACATTCGCATCGAAACATTTTTTTAAATTATCAACTGCACTATGTGGGTTGGTAAATTCTATGGCGACATCTGCTAGTTGCAAATTTTCAAAATTGAAATCAGATATGTTTTGTGATGAAATTTTCAATATGATTTCATGTCCATTTTTGATGGCGACTTCTTCAATTGCCTTTCCCATTTTGCCATAACCAATTAATGCAATTTTCATTTATTTTATTTTGAAACAAATATAATTCAATTGATACAATGATTTTTTGTTGTTCACCAAACGTTCCGATGGAACGAACGAACCGTAATTTACGGTTCTAGAGACGAGATGTTCCTATGGAACATAAAAGTGATGAAATATTATTAAAGAATTATGTTGTTTCTATCGAATAATATTGTTTTGATTTTTTTGTGATTAGTGATTTGCCTAGTGGTAATAATGTAATGTCTTTTTGGATAGGAGATATTTATTTGGAAAATATTAACTATTTATAATCGATTTTAAAACATTTCTTATACAATAATACTTTTTCAATTCAAACAAAAACAAAAATGTTCCATCGGAACATGTCGTCTCTAGAAAAAATATGTAAATATTTTTTGGGGCGTTCCATAGGAACGCATCGTGATGTATTTCGTATTGTTTCATTATTCTGGATTGATGAAAATGTATTTTTCATCCCATTCCACATCCCATTGATTTAAATATTCGCGATATTCATCGAGAAATGCAGTTTTAGCATGATGTGCTTCTTGATTGATAATGTAATTGATGACATTTTTAATGTCTTTATGGGAATAAGAAAACGCACCAAATCCACGCTGCCATTCAAATTTTTTCGAAGTTAATTCTTGGTCATTGATCCATTTGCTGCTTTCTGTTTTTACATTTTGTATCAGTGATGAAATACACTGGTCTGGTTTGATACCAGCGAATATATGAATATGATCCGCGACACTGTTTATCTGTATCATTTTGTGTTTGTTGTTTTGGAAAATGCCAGTGATGAATTGATGCAGACGTTCTTTCCATGTTGCATCTATCAATGCTTCTCTGTTTTTTACCGCAAATACGAATTGAATGTAAAGTTGTGTATAAGTGTTAGCCATTTTGTGTAATTTTTTCAACACAAAACTATTTGCTTAAACACTAAAATTTGACGAATAATACTGAAGTTTATTTATCCTAGGAGTGAAGTTTATTCAGTGGCAGATTTTTTATTTAATCGTCATCACCAAACTCAATCCATTTGTTCTTGCCATAGGAGAGTAGCCCGCTTTGAATTGAATGCTAAGGTCATCACTAACATCAAATGATTTCAAATGGGCGTCCACAGCGGCATCTGCAACATTCAACCCCCAAACCAAAACAAAAAATACCGCACAATAATCCACATTCTGTCTTACGGCATTTCTGAATTCTTTTATTCTTTCTGGCTGGTCTTTTACGCTGTAGTATGGTTGTTTAATCTGGTCGTCATTTGAAGGGTCGTTATCAGTAGCTAATATATACGCAGATTTAGAATCACGGTATTGGATAATGTTTCTTCGAAATAAAAAGGCTGTGGTTCCAAGTGCACCATAAACCAAGGGCACTTTCCATATTTTTTTGTTGGTGATTTGCCCCCAACCCGGAATGATAGCTGATCTTACAATCGCTTTTTTTGGGTTGAATTTTAATACTGAATCATTCTTTACATGCAAGACAGGAATGAGAAGGCTGTCTTCCTGTGCCCAAATATTTTCATTTGCCAGAAAAATAATCAATAAAAAAAAGATCCATTTTTTAAAAGCAAACATCAGCTTACATTGATTTTCAATTTCTCTAAAAGGCCATTCAATTCTTCAAGTGAATAATAATCAAACTGAATGGTGCCGTACCCTTTTTTATTGTGTGTCAGTTTTACTTTTGTGCCGTATTCTGACGAGATTTTATCTTCTATTTTTTTGTAAGCATCCGGCATTGAAGACTTTATTGTTGGTTTTGGTGTATTGCCGGTGTATAGTTTTCTTACTAAATCTTCTGTTTGCCTGACAGATAATCCCTTCTTTTTAATTTCTGAGAAAATGTATAATTGTTTATCAACTACATCTACATTTATGATTGCTCTTGCATGTCCCATTGAAATCAATCCATTTCTCACGGCAACTTGTATGTCGGGTGGTAATTTCAATAATCGTACATAATTCGTGACTGTGCTTCTGTCTTTCCCCATTCTTTCAGCTAATTGTTCCTGTGAGTAATCCAAATCATCCATCAGTCTTTTATAACTCAAGGCAATTTCAATCGCATTTAGATTTTCTCTCTGTAAATTTTCAAGTAGTGCTAATTCTAGAATATTATCATCATTACTTTGACGGATGTAAACTGGCACTTCTTTTAAACCTGCAATTCGCGAAGCCCTGAATCTTCTTTCACCGGCAATCAATCTAAATCTTCCATTGGGTATAGCCGACACCGTTAGTGGCTGAATGATACCATGCATTTTGATGGATGCTGCTAATTCACTTAAAGCCACTTCGTCAAAATCTTTTCTAGGTTGGTTGGGGTTAACATCAATTTTGTCTAATGTAACATTCATAGTTGACGTTGACTTTTCAACTACTTCTGACTTTAAAGTCCCAGCAGTGTTTTTCAGGTCCGCATCAATATTTTGAAGCAAACTTCTGATTCCCTTTCCTAAAGCATCATTTTTCTTTGGCTGCATGATTTATTTGATAATTTGACAAATTGATGATTGGCTGATTTGTTTATTCTATGATTCTTTGTTCTTGAGTTATTCTTGTCATATTGTTTTTTTGCAAAATTTCTTTTGCCAGATTCAGGTAATTTATGGCGCCTTTACTGTCGGAATCGTAAAGGATAACAGGCTTACCAACGCTTGGAGCTTCACTCAATCTAGTATTTCTGTGAATGATGCTGCTGAAAACCATGTCTTCGAAATGTCTTCTTACTTCACTTACAACTTGATTGCTTAATCTTAATCGTCCATCATACATTGTCATCAAAATGCCTTCAATTTTGAGTTCGGTATTCAATCGATTTTGAACAATTTTTACCGTATTCAATAATTTGCCCAAGCCTTCTAACGCAAAGAATTCTGTTTGTACAGGAATCACAACGCTATCGGCAGCAGTAAGCGCATTAACTGTTATCAATCCTAAAGAAGGAGAACAATCGATAATAATGAATTGGTAGTCATCGGCAACAGATTCCAAAATTTTTTTCAATACCAACTCACGATTGGGATAGTTGATCATTTCAATTTCGGCACCCACCAAATCAATATGAGAAGGAATCAAATCAAGATGAGGAATGTTTGTCTTGAGAATTACATCATTTGCCACAGCTTCATTAACCATACAATCGTATAAACTTTTGGTAATGTTTTGCAAATCAAAACCTACACCTGTAGTGCTGTTTGCCTGAGGGTCGGCATCCACCAAAAGCGTTTTGTATTCAAGAATTGCTAAACTAGCTGCAAGGTTTATTGCAGTTGTCGTTTTTCCAACACCGCCTTTTTGATTTGCTACACCAATGATTCTTGCCATATTAATCTTATTCTATTTGTAATTTTACGCAAAATTCGGTTATTTTTTGTTCTAATTTATGTAAAGTTATCAAGGGAGCATAATTATTGCATCTTTTAAAACTTTCTTGCCTGATTCTTGTTTATATGTTTATTCAATCACAAATTGCATCAAATTTATCCATGATTACATTAATAGCCGGAACTGCCAGATTAGGCAGTAATACAAAAAAAATTGCTTTGGAATATGCCAGATTGCTCAAAGAAAAAGGTGTCGAAGTTAACTTCCTGAGTTTAGACGAACATAATGTTTACGAAAGAAACGAGGAGTTCATCAAAATGGAAAAAAAGTTCCTTATTCCAACTCGAAAGTTCATTATCATTGTTCCTGAATATAATGGTTCTTATTCAGGCATTCTAAAGCTTATGATAGATAATTCAGATGTGGCCCATTGCTGGCACAGAAAAAAGGTGCTATTAACAGGCGTATCAACTGGTCGTGCAGGAAATTTAAGAGGTATGGAACATCTTACGGGAGTATTGCTTTATCTTAAAATGCATGTTCATCATAATCGTTTACCCATTAGTGTTGTAGATAAAGTGCTAGATCAAAACAATCAAATACACGATTCGCTTACATTACAGGCAATCGATCATCAATTAGATGAATTTTTAAGCGAATAAAATTATTATGCGTACTCCATTAGGTGTTATTATTTTTCTTTCTTTGATGTTATTACTGGATTTGTATGTATTTCAATCTATTAAAATTGTAACGAACACACCTACAATTCGAACTAGAAATTTAGTCGTGATTTCATACTGGATTGTTGTGGTACTTTCGGTGATTTCATTTTTACTATTTGTGTATACTCCACAAGATTTTTTCGGCAAGAAAATCAGAGTCTATTTGTTTGCAATGGTCATTGGTTTTTTCATGGCGAAATTACTCGCAGCTACATTTTTTGTAATTGACGATATCAGAAGAATCATTCAATGGACATTTTCAAAAGCTGTGGCAAGTCCAACAGTTGCTCAGTCAACTGATGGAGATGCTTTATCACGATCTGTATTTTTAAGTTGGATGGGATTGATAGCAGGAAGTAGCTTATTTGGCAGTTTATTGTATGGATTTAGTAATAAATACAATTATAAAGTGGTCAAACATAAATTGTCTTTTGATAATCTTCCATCATCATTTAAAGGACTTAAAATAATCCATATTAGTGATATTCATTCGGGAAGCTTATTGGATAAAGCTGCTGTAGAAAAAGGTATTAAAATGATTGTTGAACAAAAGCCAGATGTGATATTTTTTACCGGTGATTTGGTTAATGATAGGGCCACAGAAATGGATGGTTACATGGATTTGTTTTCTAAGATAACTGCTCCAATGGGTGTGTATTCTTCTTTGGGTAATCATGATTATGGCGATTATGTGCAATGGCCGCAGGATGGAATCTCCAAAGAACAGAATTTAGATAATCTTAAAAAAGTGCATGCAGAATTAGGTTGGCGTTTGTTACTAAATGAACACGTGGTACTTGAAAAGAATAATGAAAAAATCGCAGTATTGGGCGTAGAAAATTGGAGCTCTAAAATCAGATTTCCAAAATATGGTAAATTGGAAAATGCTTATCAGGGAACAGATGTATATCCTTTTAAAATACTACTGAGCCACGATCCAAGTCATTGGGATGCACAAGTAAGAACTGATTATAACGATATCGATTTGATGTTAAGTGGTCATACTCACGGGATGCAATTCGGTGTTGAAATTCCGGGTATAAAATGGAGTCCTGTTCAATATGTTTATAAAGAATGGGCAGGTCTTTACGAATCAGGTAAAAACAAATTGTATGTAAACCGAGGATTTGGGTTCTTAGGTTATCCGGGAAGGGTAGGTGTAATGCCTGAGATTACTTTGCTAGAACTAGTATAAATAAAAATGCCCCTTTTTCAGGGGCATTTGTTGTATTAGAATTGTCTTCTTTCTCTTGGTGCAAAATTTCTTTTTCTGCCGTCTTCGCTTCTTCTTCCTTCATCATTTCTTCTTCCTTCGTCGCCGCCCGGTCTTCTGAATCCGCCATCAGCTTCGTTCATTCTAACCGTTCTGTTGTTGTATCTTTTGCCATCAATAGATTTAATCATTCTGGCAGCATTAGCTTTATCAACTTCAACCCAGGTATTCATCTCGCGCATGTCTATTTTGCCTAAAACATCTTTTTTCAAATTGCTTTCATCCAAAATGAATTGCAGGAAACTTGCTTTGTAGAATCCGTCTTTGGTGCCAAGATTAACAAACAATCTTGTATAACCATTGTCTCTTCTGTTGAAATTTCTGTCACGACCTTCGGTGTTGAAATTATCTCTACCTGTTTCGTTTCTTTTTACTCTGCTGTCGATTCTTGTATTTAAGTCTTCAGCGTTTTCATAATACTTAAGGAAATGATCGAATTCCAATGCCGCTACTCTTTGCAAAACTTCTTCTTTAGAAACGTTTTCAAATTTCTGCATCAAATCGGGTAAGTAAGTTTCGTAATCGCCATGAGAAATATCTGTTTCAATCAGCTTATCCATGAAATGGAAGAATTGTTTCCTGCACACATCTTTTCCGCTTGGTATGTCTAGCTTATGGAATGACGCATTGATCATTTTTTCAAGCTGTCTGATTTTAAACGTTTCTCTGCTATGGCAGATAGAAAGACAGATTCCACTTTTACCAGCTCTTGCTGTACGTCCGCTTCTGTGTGTGTATACTTCCATATCATCAGGTAGCTCGTAATTGATAACGTGGGTGATGCCATCAACATCAATACCTCTCGCAGCAACGTCGGTAGCGATAAGCAATTGCAATGTTTTATTTCTGAATCTACCCATTACTTTATCACGTTGCTGTTGGGTAAGATCGCCGTGAAGGGCTTCAATATCATATCCACTTTTTGATAATCTCTCTGATATTTCCTGTGCATCAGCTTTGGTACGTGTGAAGATTATTCCATACATACCCGGGTTGAAATCAATCAAACGTTTTAGTGCTTCATAGCGGTGATGAGCAGCCGCTAAAAAATATTGATGATCGATGTTTACATTACCGCTGTTCTTTTTACCAACGGTAATTTCTTTTGGTGTGGTCATGAAGTTTTTAGAAATCGCTCTTACTTCAGGAGGCATAGTAGCACTAAACAACCAAATGCTTTCTCTGTTGATTGTATTTTTCAATACAAAGTCGATGTCGTCTCTGAATCCCATGTTCAACATTTCATCGGCTTCATCCAAAACAACGTATTTTACTTTTTGTAGATCGATTGCTTTTCTTTCAATCAAATCAATTAATCTTCCCGGAGTGGCTACAACAATTTGTACACCCTGACGAAGATTTCTGATTTGCATGGTAATTGAAGCACCGCCATATACGGCTTCAGAATTAACACCTTTCAAATGTTTTTTAAATTGATGTAAATCATTGGTGATTTGCAGGCAAAGTTCTCTAGTTGGACAAACAATCAAAGCTTGTGGAAATTTATCGGCTGCATTAATAAGATGTAACAAAGGCAGTCCAAAAGCTGCTGTTTTACCTGTTCCGGTTTGTGCTAATCCTACAAAATCTGTAGTTCCTGAAAGCAGCACTGGAATGGCTTGTTCCTGAATAGGGGTAGGGTTTACAAATCCTAAGTCGGTTACGGATTGTAAAAGTTCGGCTTTGAGGCCTAAAGCTTCAAATGTTGTCATTTTTTATTTTTTAAAGTAAGGACCCATTACTGCATTTTATGCAATAAACACGTGGTCAAAATTGAATTTGATGGTCACATGTAATGCTTCGGGCCGTTGGGAGAGAAAATCTCAGAAGTAATGATTAAATATCAACCTGCTATCAACAGCAACTGAGCATGTCATGTAATTCTCAGTTTATTAATTATCGCCGCAAAGCTACACTATTAATTTTGATTCTCATAGCATTTTCTGAAATATATAATAGTTATCTGTTTTCTCACTCAAGTTTCATTATAAGGCATTATTGACTTGTAATAAGCCAGTAATGATATATTATGCTAACTTTATCGTACCAATCTTTAATCTTTTAAAAATTATTCCTATGTTAAGAAAAATAACTTTAATCACATTGTTATTAGCAAATAGTCTTTTTGCTTCATCTCAAGGTTTTCATATGGGCATTAAATTTGGTACTGATATTCAAAAAATCACGGGCGCTAGCTTCAGTGAAAAATTTGCATTTGGTTACCACCTCGGTGGTTTTGCAGAAGT
>CANHLV010000063.1 GCA_947461495.1 Chitinophagaceae bacterium | reverse complement strand
TTAAAAGGTCCAATTTGTTCAAAAGGTTCAAAAGGTTTCAGAAATTCGAAATAGATTAATTTCTTCGTTGAGTTCAAAGGTTGAATGTTTTATTTCTTATAGCAGATGCTAGATAGAACAAACCTTTTGAACTTATTAAACATTTTGAACCTTTTAAACAAACCCTCTTAATACGCAACGTACCTTTCAGGAGACATTGCTGAGAATTACGAGTAAAAACCTATTGAACAAATTGAACCTTTTGAACTTACCGAACCTTTCAAAAAGCATCCCCATTCAAATGCACTTTCGTCATTTCCAAAAAATGATTCTGAAGCTGATCTACTGTAATTGGTTCAAAAAACATTCTGTATTCATCACGATACCAGATTTTCATTCTGGAGAAATCGCCTTCATTTGGGATCAAAATACGAAAAGCACCTTTGGAATATTTTATGGTTCCATCAATGTTGATGATTTTCGTAAACTTAAGTTTATACAATTCTTTTTCCGATAGCGTTATCGGCGTCAATTGATTGATGTCATACCAATATTCTGTTATGCCTTCGTCTATGCATACCTGATTGTTGTAAACATTCAATCCGACAACTTCTCCGATTTTCAAATCACCGTGATTGTTGGCGATGAAATAATCTCCTTTTTTAATTTGGTTCATTTTTATCATGGCAAAAATATTTTTTACAATGATAGCCTCAACCAAATGCAAACAAAATGACAATCATCACAACAACCAATGATTATTCAGCCCAACTCATTACATAATCAGGATTCTCCAAATCCAAAGCAGTTTTAGTCAATTGCAAAGGTCTGAATGTATCGATCATCACAGCAAGTTCTGGTGTTTCTTTAGCACCAATACTTTTTTCAACAGCACCTGGATGTGGGCCATGAGGAATGCCTGCAGGATGCAAAGTGAGCATTCCCTTGGTAACATGTTTTCTGCTCATGAATTCTCCATCTACATAATACAGCAATTCATCACTATCGATATTACTGTGATTATATGGCGCAGGTATGGATTGAGGATGATAATCATACAATCTGGGAACAAATGAACACACTACAAAAGCATCTGTTTCAAAAGTTTGGTGTACCGGAGGCGGCTGGTGTACGCGACCTGTAATGGGCTCGAAATCATGTATGCTGAAAATATATGGATAGCAACATCCATCCCAGCCCACAACATCAAAAGGATGTGTACCATAATGAATGCCATACAACAAGCCTTTCTTCTTGGTATGAATGATAAAATCTCCCTTCTCATCATGAGTCACTAGATTTTCCGGACCCCGAATATCTCTCTCACAATATGGTGAATGTTCCATCAACTGCCCGTACTTACTCATATATCTTTTAGGATATCTCATGGGATGAAAAGATTCCACTATTAGCAATCTGTTCTTTTCATCATTAAAATGTATCTGATAAATAGTACCTCTTGGCAACATGATATAATCTCCATAACTGAAAGGCAATTCTCCATAACAGGTCTTCACTACCCCACTGCCTTCGTGAACAAAAATCATTTCATCAGCATCTGCATTTTTATAGAAATAATCTTTCATGCTTTGTTGTGGTGCAGCTAAAACAATATGGCAATCTTGATTCACCAATATTGCTTTTCTGCTTTGTAAATAATCTGCTTCTGGCTTTAAGTTAAACCCTTCGAAACTTCTGTGTCGGAGCATTTTTTCTTCAGCAACTTCGGGCTGAACATTTATGGGCTCATCGCATTTTACGATAAGCGTTGGTGCGTAAGTGTGATACAACAATGAATAATCATTGGAAAATCCTTCTGTAGAAAAAAGCTGTTCGGAATATAAACTGCCATCTTCTTTTCTAAATTGCGTGTGACGTTTATGAGGAATCTTCCCCATTTTAATATAGTGTGCCATGGTAAATGAAAAATTAAAAAGTGAAAATTAAAAAGTGAAAACTGTTGTCAATCCTTTAGTAGCCTTTACTCAACGCCAGCATAAGGAAATAATATTTCCAGTTGCGCTTGTCGATGAAGTAAGTGAAGTTTCTATGAAATGGCAAAACAATACTGTTTTAAAATGAACTAATTTTTTCACTATCAATCAAATTTAAACATTTAATTTTATTTTCTATAAACAAAATCTCCTTGAAAAAAATAGGTTTATTTTCTGATACTCATGGCCATCTTGAGGATAGTATATTTGAACATTTCAACCAATGTGATGAGATATGGCATGCCGGTGATTTCGGCCATTACAAACTTGTAGAAGCACTTAAAAATGGATTTGAAAAAAAAGGGCAATCTCCTGTCATAAGAGGTGTTTATGGCAATATCGATGGCTATGATATTCGCTCGGTGTTTCCATTAAACAATATTTTTCATTGCGAAAAGGTAAAAGTGATGATGCAGCATATAGGCGGATATCCCGGAAGATATGCTCCCGGTGTGAAAGACATGATTATACAACACAGGCCCAAAATCTTCATTAGCGGGCACTCCCATATTTTAAAAATCATGTACGACGAAAAACTCAATTGCCTTCACATGAACCCAGGAGCCGCTGGCAAACAAGGCTGGCATAAAGTAAAAACGCTAATCAGATTTGTGATTGATGGGGAGGATATAAGGGATTGTGAGGTGGTTGAGTTGCCAATTTGAAGATTGACTAATTTGGTAATTTGAAAATTAGTACGTCTTCTCAGCAATGTCTCCCGAAAGGGACGTTGCGTTTTAAAAAGAAATGTTCAAAAAGTTCAATGAGTTCTATAGGTCCAAAAAGCTTCTTCTCAACAAAACAACAAACGCCAAACACCAAACGCCAAACAATAAACAACAAACAACCAAACACCAAACCCGCGAAGCGCTACTCCACCCAATCCGCAATAAACACATTCGTATCTCTTGTCCCTCCGTTATTTCTGTTGCTGCAGAAAACAATTTTCTTACCATCAGGGCTGAACATGGGAAACGCATCAAATCCTTTATCACGAGAAATTTTTTCAATACCTGTACCATCCAAATTCATCAAATACATATTGAAAGGGAAACCTCTTTTATATTCGTGATTGCTGCAAAAAATAATCTTCTTTCCATCAGGTGTGAAATTGGGTGCCCAGTTGGCTTGTGGTAAATTCGTGATTTGTTTAGCATCTGAACCATCCACATTGGCAGTCCAAACTTGCATATTGGTTGGCGCCACCATATTTTCAGCTAACAGTGATTTATATTCAGCAATTTCAGATTCAGTTTTTGGTCTTGATGCTCTCCAGATTATTTTCTTTCCATCCGGACTGAACCATGCGCCACCATCATATCCTAAAGCATTGGTTATTCTTTTTACATGCTTGCCATTTATATCCATAGTATACAAATCAATATCACCATCACGAACAGAAGTAAAAATAATTTTATCGCCTTTTGGAGAAATCGTAGCTTCTGCATCATAGCCTTCCGTTTTAGTCACCCTTTCAATATTTTCTCCATTGATACTAGCTTTAAAAATATCAAAGTCTGTATAAAGTGGCCAAATGTATTTGTTACCATATTTACTTCTATCAGGTGTTGGAGGGCAAGCTGCATTTCCTAAATGGGTGGAGCCATACAAAATATGTTTGCCATCAGGATAAAAAAATGAGCAGGTTGTTCTCCCGGTTCCTGTGCTTACTAATTTTGGTTCAAACTTTTCATCAGCAGTTGTTGGTATTTTTCCCATCCAAATTTGATCACATGCTATGCCTTCTTTTGGGTTTGTTTTTTGAAAAATCAGGTATTTGCCATCATAACTAAAATAAGCTTCAGCATTATCACCACCAAAAGTCAATTGCCTAACATTAGCAAAATGATTTTCTCCAGGGAAATGTATGGTATCATTAGCAGCCTGACTGTAACTAATTATAGAAACAAGTAAAAATACAACAACCAATAACGATTTCATATAGCTTTGATTTATGGCGCAAAGATAAAAGAGCTCGTTCAATAATATTAATTGAACTTTATAAGAATTGAAAATCAAGACCTCTTAATTTTACAAAATGAATGTAAAACCACTTATACTATTGTTGCTGAGCATAATGATTATTTATTCTTGTAAGGAAAAGAAAAAGGAATTCAATCCACAAACTATAGAAGATTACTGGCTAGAACAGATAAAATTATACCCTGATTCTGCAATTCTCAAAGAAAGTCTAATTCAATTATACCGGGATAGTTTCGATTATGATGCAGCACTTTTTTATAGCGATTCTTTAGTTAAAGTAGAAGGCGACAATCCAAGATGGTGGCATATCAAAGGCACACTGCATTTTGAATTGCACGATACGGTTACCGCCATCAAATCATTCGGAAAAGCTTATCTGTTAAATCCCAACCCTATTGATGGGATTTATTGGGCGAGAATAATGGCTTTTCAGTCTGACTCGAATTGCCTGAATTTATGTGATGAGATATTGCAAAAGTTTGGAGAAAATATAAAAAAAGAAACATTTCTGATAAAAGGCGATTATTACAGTTCAATCAAAAATCATGAAGATGCTTTTGCTAATTATGATTCCAGCATAAGGTCCAGCTATACATTCATGGAACCCTATTTACAAAAAGCAAGATTACTAATGCAATTGGATAAATTTGATGCTGCCATAGCTGTATTAAAAAAAGCAACTACCATTCAAAATAATTACGACGAGGGCTTTTTTAATTTGGGTAAATGTTATGAGAAAATAAAAGACACAACAGCTGCCATAGAAGCCTATAATCGTACTTTATTAATCAATCCGGATTATACAGAAGCAGAAACTGCAATAGAATCGTTGAATAAATGATAAATTCTCGATTTACTTCTCCCAATTTTGCAAAACAACTAATCCTTATCTTGCATAAAATTTTCTGATATGGCTATCATTGCTCCTTCTTTATTATCTGCCAATTTTCTCAATCTGAAACAAGATTGTGATATGTTGAATCAAAGTAAAGCCGATTGGTATCATCTTGATGTGATGGATGGCAGATTTGTTCCCAACATTAGCTTTGGGCCTATGATTGTAGAGTTTTTCAGAAAAGCCACTGATAAATATTGTGATGTTCATTTGATGATAGAAGAGCCCGAAAAATACGCAGAGGCGTTTAAAAAAGCTGGTGCTGATAACCTAACAGTTCACATAGAAGCCTGCAAACATCTTCACAGAAATATCCAGCAGATCAAATCGCTTAACATGCATGCCGGTGTTGCTATCAATCCGCATACACCTGTTGATTCATTGAAAGATATTATTAAAGATATTGACTTGGTTTGTATCATGAGCGTCAATCCTGGATTTGGAGGACAATCTTTCATTCAACATACAATTGAAAAGATTAAGCAACTTAAATCGATGATTACAGAACAAGGCCTAAATGTAAAAATCGAAATCGATGGCGGTGTTACACTTGACAATGCAAGTTCTATCATAGCAGCAGGCGCTGATGTTCTCGTTGCTGGAAATACGGTTTTCAAATCAGAAAACCCTATGGCAACGATTGAAAAATTGAAGTCACTTTAATTAAGATTTTAAATCAATCCTTTGATGAGATTACTGTTTCTGCAGTTTTTTTGCTTTATGTTTTCCAATGTTCAGGCACAGAACAATACTGCAATAATCAGCGGAAAAATAATTGATAATAATGAATTTCCCTTATCTCAAGTAAGTATTGTAATCTTAGGAAAAGAAAAAGGAGTAGTATCTGATGAATCAGGAAATTTCACAATTAAAGTAACAGCAGAAAAAGCCTTGGCACTCACATTCTCTCACACGGGTTACAGATCGGTTCAACAAAATTTTTTACTTAGCAATGGAGAAACTGAAAATATTACCATTCGTATGTTCAGTCAATCTGAAATTATGAATGCCATAGTAGTAACTGATGAAAAACAAAGAAAAGAGAGTGGGCTCATTAACATCAATCCTAAAAATGCGGTACTCATCCCAAGCACAACCGGCGGCATTGAAAGTCTGATTAAAACTTTAGTTGGCAGTAACAATGAATTAAGTTCACAATACAATGTAAGAGGTGGTAATTATGATGAAAACATTGTTTATATCAATGATTTTGAAGTGTACCGACCTTATTTGGTAAGCAATGGACAGCAGGAAGGTCTTAGCTTTATCAACCCCGAACTGGTAAAAAACATCAATTTTTATACGGGTGGTTTTCAGGCTAAATATGGCGACAAAATGAGCAGTGTTTTAGATATTCAATATAAAAAGCCAACTCAATTTGGTGGCAGTGCGTATATAAGTCCGCTTGAACAAGGATTATCTCTCTCAGGAAATTTTAAAAACGGAAAAGCGACCTATGTTATAGGAGTTCGAAATAAAAGTAATAACAACATTTTGAGCAACCAGCCAACTTTAGGCTCTTATCTGCCATCTGCTTCAGATTTTCAATCACTCCTTACTTGTAAAATTTCTCCAAAATTACAGCTAGAATTACTGACAATATTCTCTTCTTCAAGATTCAATTATTATCCAGAATCAGTCAAAAAAACTTCTTCAGTTTTTTCACCATTTTACACTGCTAATATTGGATTAGATATTTATTTCGACGGACAGGAAAAAGATAAATACAGCACCAACCTCATAGGTACTACTTTGAATTACACTCCAAATAAAAAACTAAAATTAAGCTGGATGTTTAGCAGATTCAAAGACAAGGAAAATGAAAATTATGATATCGCCGGAGCATATTTATTTGGCGACAGAGATTTCGATAACAGCAGTTCAACATATGGAGAGATTATCAACCCGTTAGGAGCCGGGTTATACCAGCAATATGCACGAAATCAATTGGACATTGAGATTTGGAATACAGGAATTCGTTCTAGTTTTGAGCAAGGAAAACATTACTTACAGTGTGGTATAAACGCAGAACAAGTTAACATAAAAGATCGCATCAACCAATTCGAATATCAAGATTCTGCCGGATATTCACTACCCTTTCAGCCTGGGTCAATGTCTTTGTATAAATCAATTTATCAAACGAATGACCTAACGATAAATAAATTCACAGGTTTCATACAAGACAATATTCATGTTTATAATAAATCAGGAGATTTCACATTTCAGTTTGGTGCAAGATTCAATTACAATGGTTTAAATAAAGAGATGCTCATCAGCCCAAGAATTCAAACAAGCTGGAAACCCAACTGGGAAAAAGATGTTGTATTAAGAGTTGCTGCAGGCATTTACAATCAACCTCCATTTTATAGAGAACTAAGTGACGCCAATGGAAACATCAATAAATCAATTTTATCTCAAAAAAGTTATCAGTTTGTTACCGGCATGGATTACCAATTCAAGCGAAATGACAAACCTGTAAGATTTAGTGCAGAGGCTTATTACAAAAGCATGAACGATGTCATTCCGTATGATATTGACAATGTAAAAATCAGATACCTTGGCAGCAACAATGCAAAAGCTTATGCTACAGGACTTGAATTAAGAATTTTCAGTGAATTATTAAAGGATGCGGAAAGCTGGTTCAGTTTGGGATTTATGAAAACACGCGAAAATCTTAACAACGATTATTATTATAATTATTTGAATGCTGCCGGAGAAATCATCAATGCATCAAGCTCAGACCAGCAACCAACAGATAGTGTAAAAAATGAGATTGGAA
Organism: Chitinophagaceae bacterium; assembly: GCA_947461495.1. GTDB lineage: Bacteria > Bacteroidota > Bacteroidia > Chitinophagales > Chitinophagaceae > Ferruginibacter. Next base: position 643 of record CANHLV010000063.1, on the reverse strand, counting down.
ATCTGCGACGTCCATCAGACAGATTGATCACCGCAGGTTTGTTTCTTCAGGATTATTTGTCAACCAATAAGAATTTCAAAGTGCACCTTAATTTATTATATGGCAGTAATATGCCCTACAATATACCTGGAAGCACCAAATACCGAAATGCTTTGATAGTTGATCCCTACATAAGAGTTGACATTGGCTTCAGTGCAATGTTATTAAGCGATGAAACAACCAGAAGAAGTCACCACCCATTTAAAGGAATAAAAAATATATGGGCAAGTCTCGAAATATTTAACCTTATCAATAAAGCCAATACCATTTCTTATCAGTTGATAAAAGATTTCTCCAATAACATTTATGCAATACCCAACAAACTAACGCCACGTTTATTGAATTTCAAATTGATTACTAGATTTTAATCAACAGCGAAAAAATGTAAAATATTGAATAGCCAGCCCCGAAATCTCGGGGTAAAATGTAAAATACTGATTTTGGAGGTGAAAAAATCAGTTTCTCATGAAGAAAAACCTCACCCCCGACCCCTCTCCTGGAGGCAGAGGGGAGCAAACAGGTTCATCAACTGAAAAATTCAAAACAATTCAGGCATTCTTGTTTATAAAACTTAGTGATTTTTCGTGTCTTGGTGTCTTTGAGG
>CANHLV010000062.1 GCA_947461495.1 Chitinophagaceae bacterium | reverse complement strand
GTTGGACCATTTATCCTCCATTAAGTGCTTTGGGTGATGCATCTTCAGGAAGTAAAATCGGAATGGACTTATGGCTGGTAAGTATGGCTATGTTCGTGGTATCATCATTATTAGGTGGTTTGAATTATATCACTACAATTCTAAACATGCGTACCAAAGGTATGAGTATGACGAGAATGCCATTGACAATCTGGGCATTGTTCTTTACTGCTGTATTGGGCGTGTTGTCTTTCCCAGTTTTGTTATCAGGGGCTATCTTATTATTGTTTGACAGAAACTTAGGAACAAGTTTTTTCCTGAGTGATATCGTTGTTGCCGGAAAAATCATGCCTAATGAAGGAGGGTCTGCAATTTTATTCCAGCATTTATTTTGGTTCTTAGGTCACCCTGAAGTTTATATCATCTTGTTGCCTGCAATGGGAATGTCTTCTGAAATATTATCTGTTAATAGTCGTAAGCCAATTTTCGGATACATGGCGATGGTGGGTTCATTGTTTGCAATTACCATCCTTGCATTTTTAGTGTGGGCGCATCACATGTTTGTGACTGGATTGAATCCATTCCTTGGATCTGTATTTGTGTTACTAACATTGTTGATTGCCGTTCCATCTGCGATTAAAGTATTTAACTGGTTGACTACTTTGTGGAAAGCCAACATTCGCTTTACTCCAGGTATGTTATTCGCAATTGGATTTGTTAGCTTATTCATTAGTGGTGGTTTAACAGGTATTTTCCTAGGAAACTCAGCATTAGATATACATCTACACGATACTTATTTCGTAATTGCCCACTTCCATATTGTGATGGGTGTGGCTTCATTCTTTGGCATGTTTGCCGGAGTTTATCATTGGTATCCAAAAATGTTTGGTCGCTATTTGAATAATACATTAGCTTATATACATTTTTGGGTGACTATCATAGGAGCTTATTTGATATTCTGGCCAATGCACTATGAAGGTTTAGCGGGTATGCCTCGTCGTTATTATGATTTCTCAAATTGGGAGTCATTTAAAATGTTTGGTGGTTTAAATCATTTTATCAGTATGATTGCGTTAATTGTATTTGCAGTTCAGATTTTGTTTGTAATAAATTTCTTCTACAGTATTTGGAAAGGAAGAAAAGTAACCACACAGAATCCATGGGGAGCTAATACATTAGAGTGGACAACACCAATCAGACCTGGTCATGGTAACTGGGCAGGAGAAATTCCTGAAGTACATCGTTGGCCATATGATTACGGAAAAGATGGAAAAGAGTTTATTCCTCAAGATGTACCTGTTGGTGCTGATGAGAGCAAAGATCATTAATAATTAAAGTGCAGGAGAACAACACCATATCCAATTCAACATCGTTTGTTTTGGCCAGTAAAGTGAAAGATTATTTTTTATTAATCAAATTCACGTTAAGCTTTATGGTTGTGTTCAGTACGGTATTTAGTTACCTGCTTGCACCAAATATCAGTTTTAATCTGATACAAGTTCTTTTACTTTTTGCAGGAGGAATGTTAGTTACAGGGTCTGCCAACACCATCAATCAGATTCTTGAAAAAGATACTGATGCGATGATGAAACGCACCGCAAAACGTCCGGTTGCCAGTGGCAGAATGAGTTCCGCAGAAGCTTGGGCCTTTGCAGGCATCACAGGATCGTTAGGAACTTTAATTATGTACACCTTTAGCGCAGAAGCTGCATGGTTGAGTTTTGCCAGTTTGATTATGTATGGATTTATCTATACACCATTGAAGAAAATAAATTCAATTGCTGTGCTTGTAGGAGCGATTCCAGGAGCGTTACCTTGTTTAATCGGATGGGTAGCTAGCTTTAATGAAGGAAGTCAAAATAATTGGACTGGCGGATGGATATTATTTGCGATTCAATTTTTATGGCAGTTTCCGCATTTTTGGGCTATAGCATGGGTTGCTCATAAAGATTACAGTGCAGCAGGTTTTAAGTTGTTGCCGAGTGATAAAGGCCCAACAAAATTCACCGCGATACAAACCATTATGTATAGCGCCATGATGATTCCCATTGGATTACTTCCATTTATGTACCATATAAGCGGAGAATTAAGTATGTGGATTTTGATGGTGTGCAATTTGTTCATGGTTTATCTAAGTGTGATGTTGTTTATCAAAATGGATGTGCCATCGGCAAAAAAAGTAATGTTTGGTTCTTATTTTTATCTGATGATAGTGTTCTTGAGTTTATATGTAGATAAAGTAAGTTAATAAAATAGAAATATTAAAAGTTCTTTAGTGGTATGGAAACAGCAGAGATTAAACCAAAAAACAAAATACATCCACACAAGTTTACTTTGTGGGTGGGCATTGGCAGTATTGTTATGATGTTTGCCGGTTTAACCAGTGCTTATATTGTTAAACGTAATCAGGCAGGTTGGGTAAGTTACGATTTACCTAATGCGTTTTGGTACAGTACGATTGTTATTTTATTAAGCAGTTTGACAGTGCAACTTTCTCTAAAAGCATTTAAAGAAAGAGCAATGGCGAAATATAGAAAGTTGATGTTTTCAACTTTGGTGTTAGGAGTTCTTTTTATAGTATTACAGTATTTTGGATTCAAACAATTTTGGAATTCAGGAATGACACTTCAGGCAAATGTTGCGTTCTCCTTTCTATATATCATTGTTGGATTACACGGATTGCACGTTATTGGAGGAATCATTACATTACTTGTAATGTCATTGAAAGCGTACAGCTCTAAAATACGAAACTATAGTTCGGTGCCTGTAGAGTTAATATGTACATACTGGCATTTTGTAGATATACTATGGATTTATCTGCTCATTTTTTTAATGATGATCAGGTAGCAATAAATTAAAAATTAAAAATTAAAAATTAAAAATTTTCAAATCCGTTTTTTGAATTTTTATTTTTGAATTTTGACTTTATAAAAAATAAAAACTAATCATGGGATCAACAACAATTCCTGCAGGAACAAAATGGTGGAGTGGTGGTAAAAGTCCATTCAATGTGAGTTATGGTAAAGTGATGATGTGGTATTTTTTAATGAGTGATGCTTTCACATTTGGAGCATTTCTTATTAGTTATGGTACAATCCGTTTTAGTGTAAATCATTGGGCAGATCCAAATCATGTTTTTAATTCATTCCCGTTTGCTGGTCATGCTAATTTGCCTTTGGCTTTTGTGAGTTTGATGACTTTCATTCTCATCTTCAGTTCGGTTACCATGGTATTGGCTGTTCACGAAGGACATCACATGAATCGTAAAGGCGTAGAGAAATATATGATTCTTACCATTATTGGTGGTTTGGGATTCCTAAGTTGTCAGGCTTGGGAGTGGACACACTTATTAACCGGAGAACATATTGCCATGTTAAACGATGGTACATTAAGCGTATTGCCAACTACAGTAAAAATGAATCCATGGGGAGAGGCATTAAGTTCAAGTGAAACAATGGCTGCCCTTCAAAAAACTTCCCATGAACAATTGGTAGCTATTGCCAACACGTTGCATCATGGAGCGGAAGGCGCGCATCATGCAGTAGAAACTCTAACCAATCAAGAATTAATCAACCAGATAGCTTCTAATACAGCATTTCACGCTACACATACAGGACCTATTGCATTCGGAGGATATTTCTTCGGTATTACCGGCTTCCATGGTTTCCACGTATTCAGTGGTGTTATTATCAATATCGTAATGTACATCAAAACTAAACTAGGTCATTTTGATCAGAGAGGACATTATGAAATGATTGAAAAAGCAGGATTATACTGGCACTTTGTGGATTTGGTTTGGGTGTTTGTATTCTTGTGTTTTTATCTGGTTTAATAAAAAGTAATAATTTAAAAGTAAAAATTCAAAAAGAAAAATATTATGTCAGCACAGCATTTTGAAAATCCTGAAATTACGTTTCAACCTGATCATTCTGGTGGTACAGGAAAAATCTGGAAAATATTTTGGGTATTATCTGTACTTACAATTATCGAATTGGCATTAGGTTATTTCTTATATGCTAAGCACGGTGACTTGGGCTATGCAACAGTATTGACAACAAAATGTGTTATCGGAATTCTTACATTAGCAAAAGCGTATTATATTGTTTCTGTATTCATGCACCTTGGCGATGAAATCAGAAATTTTATCATGACAATTGTTGTTCCTTTGGTATTGTTTGTTTGGTTTATCATTGCGTTTCTTGCAGATGGTAACAGCTGGAAAAACTTACGTAATACTAGAGCAGGAAGCAGACCAGCAGAAATTGAACAAGTAAAAGCTGCACCTGCAGAACATTCAGCTCATTAATACAAATTCATTGATATAGATTAAACCATCGTTTGCCAAGTGAACGATGGTTTTTTTATAATGCAAAACCGATTGAAACAATATTCTCATTAACTTGTTGTAATAAAAAATAAATCATTGAAAAGAAACGCCCTTCTCGCCATACTCATGACAATCCTGCTACCTCTGACGGGGTATTGGATTGTAAAGTATTACAGTAAAGATGCGGTTCACATGCCTCAACACTATTTCTATGATAGCGTGGGAGAGAAGTCTGTTAGAGGAAAAAAAGTTCCAGATACTCTTTGGCATCAAGTTAAAAACATTCATTTTACCAATCAGTTAGGTAAGGAAGTTTCGCTTGACGATTTGAAAGGAAAAATTGTTGTTCTAGATTTTTTCTTTACACGTTGCCCTTCCATCTGTCCTGGTCTTGCCAAATCAATGAAGAAACTGCAAGAGTCGTTCAAACAAAATCCCGATATAGTTCAGTTTCTTAGCATTAGCATAGACCCCGAAAATGACAGTGTTGCTCAACTAAGAAAATTTGCCGACAGATTTGAAATCAATCACGACACCTGGTGGATGGTGACCGGAAATAAAAAAGAAATTTATGATTTTGCCTTTAATGAAATAAAAGCAAGTATAGCGGATACTAATATTGACACAGCTTTTATACATACCGAAAATTTTTTCTTATTGGATACCAACAGGGTTGTTAGAGGGTGGTATAATGGTTTTGATACTTTAAAGATGGCAAAATTGGCAATGGATATTCCTACGATTATGCTAGAGCGTGACAGAAAAAGCCCATCGTTGTTAAGAGAATTCATCCCTTATCTACCTGTAATATTTATAGGAATTGGTTTAACTATTTTAACAGTAACGTTATTAAACAGATCTAAAAATAAAAACAATGCTGAATCCAACATTTAATAAGAATGATCAAAAAGCCAAGTTGTTCATTTATACTGTTTCTATAATTGTATTTGCTGCAGTTGTAATATTGAATAGAATTCAGTTGAAAGTCGATTTGCCCTTCAATCCACACCTATTTGCAAGTATCAGTGCTTCTATAAATTCAATTGTGGCTGTGTTATTATTAGCCGGCTTATATACAGCCAAGCAAAAAAAATATGAGTTGCATAAAAAAATAATGATGACTGCAATTATATTGTCGGTATTATTTTTACTGAGTTATATTTCACATCATTTATTTGCGGGAGAAACTAAATTTGGCGGTGAGGGCACAATGAAAACCATTTATTATTTAATTCTCTTTACACATATTCCATTAGCAGGAATTATTCTTCCTTTCATTTTATTTACAGCTTATCGTGCGTTGATTGGGGAGTATGAGCAACATAAAAAATTAACACGCATTACTTGGCCGATTTGGTTTTATGTAGCGGTAACGGGAGTTGTTGTATATTGGATGATTAGTCCATATTATATATAAAGTTTATTTTCAACTCCTACAATATAAATAAATCAATATTCATTATTTATCCCAAAATATAAAAGGAGAAGATATACTGACTAGATATTTTCTTTTATAGTTGAATCGTCATGCAAAACTATACAGAACTTTTTTATGTCTTACTCATGGGACTTTTTACGACATCATCATCAATGCTTGGTGCGGTCATAGGATTATATACGACGTTATCAAAAAAAATAATTTCTGGGATATTGGCATTTGCTGCTGGTTCACTAATAGGTTCATTGGTAATTGATTTGTCATATAAAAGTGCGCTTGAATTGCTACGAAAGGGATTTTCTTTGAATTCGGCTTGGTTGTTTATTGCTGCCGGATTTGCAACAGGTGCAGTAATTTATTTATATTCCTCTTTATATCTTGAAAAACGGGGAGCAGCCATCAGGCGGCCCACACAACTTTATGAATTTGCCGTTTCATTGAAGCAAGAGAAGGCAAAGGAAATTGCTGGCTGGTTGTCAAAATGTGAATTGCTACACCATCTATCAACAGAAGCCATAGAAAATATATTACCAATAGTTAAACAAAGGACAATTAATCCAGGTGAAATTTTGTTTAAAGCCGGAGATCCATCGGATGCTTTGTATATAGTAATAGATGGAAAAATAGAAGTCATTGCTGATACAATAAATAACAAAAACGAAAAGGCTACAGTCATTGCTAATCTTGAACCAGGTTCGACGTTTGGAGAAATGGGCGTATTAAGCGGAGGAGTTCGTACTGCAACAATAAAAAGTACATCAGGAGCCAAGTTACTTGAAATCGGAAGAGAAGACTTTAAAAAATTAGTTGATTCAGATCAAAATATTGAAATCGCCGCGCTTCATTTGAGTCACGAACGATCTATCGCTAATCTAAGTGTGGAAGGAATAAAAGCAGATACTTGGGTAAAAGTTGCGATGAACAATCTTAATCATATCAGCAAATCAGAAAGAAACAAACTTCTTGTAGAAACAGGAAATGCAAAGGGCGCTGGTTTAGCTATAGTACTTGGAAATATATTGGATACAATACCGGGATGTATTGTTATTGGGTCTGCATTTCATGGTTTTGGAAACATGTCTTTTACATTAATGCTAGGCATGTTTTTAGGGGGTATTCCTGAGGCAGCTGTAAGTGCAGTTATGCTTACTAAAGCAGGATATAACAAGAAATTTATTTTTGGTATTTGGTCAGTAGTATTAATTGTTGGAATGTTTTCAGCAATTGCAGGTAAGCAATTCATTGGAAATTCAGATTCTTTATTGGCATTATTTTTTGAAGCAGTAGCAGGAGGAGCTGTACTTGCTTTGGTTTCTCATACAATGATACCAGAAGCTATTCATGAAGGAGGTTCGAAGGCGGTGCTTCCTACTGTAGCAGGTTTTTTGTTGGCTTTGTTTTTTGCTATGAATGAGGTTGCTTAATAAAATTATCAACTAATGATTGTAAAAAATAAAGTTTAATTTGAAAGTATAATTTCAGCTTCATACACATCAGTTTTGTTTCTTTCCATTATTTTCGTTTCAAACAAATTACCTTCAACGGGTCCTGCAAATTCCTGAAGATGGAAACTAGAACATTCATAACTCAATCCTTCAAAAATCAATGTGAAATAATTGTAACCCCTTTGATAATTTCCTGCACACCATTCCGGGGCAACTGTTATATCAATGGTTGTTATCAGTTTGCATTTTTTTCCGGTATTTTCAATAAGGAATGTGGTAGGATGAATTCGGATATAAGTAAAAAATTCCGTTTTCAGTCTGCAATGAACAATGGTTTGCTTTTCAGGATCAACAGAAGTTTTGATAAGTTCATTGATTGCCGATTCTACTTCGGGTGCAGCAACAATTGTATTTAACTCTACTGTTTGTTCTTTATAACAGCGAAAATCTTTTATACTCATGAAGAGATCAATTTAAATTTGTCATATAATTCCAGCGTTCTAATACATAGGCTTTTGCTGCTTTTACATCTCTTTTCGCGATAGGCCAGTTTACATCATAATCTATTTTATTAATAAGTGCATATCTATTATAGGCATATTTTACTATCGTCTGTTCGTTAACATGCTTAATGTGGGTAAGCCTCAGCATATCATAATAATAAAAAAACAAGGTATCATTCAGTAGTCTTCCATTGGAGATGTATTGAACTTGTTTTTTAGATTCGGGTTCTATACTATTTTGATTTGAGTCGGTTTTAACCAATGGTGTTGTCGGCTTGTTTTCTTTAAATATATATATCAGCAACCAAATGAAGAGTCCGAAAGGGAAATAATTTGTCATAAAAAATCAATATTTTATTTCAATATTTTGTTGAAATGTTTACTTTACAATTTCAAAAACAGGATGTCGGTCATTTTCAGTATTTACTTTTGACTGATACAAATAGTATCGAGCTTTTTGATAGGCTGCGTAAACGAATCGTTCATCTTTGAATTTATATGACATGTTTATGTTTGAATTAAATTCTGTAATGACCTAAGATTTTGTGAGAAAACAGAAATCCGCCTTCAATTCTTGATGAAGGACCCATGTTGTGAAAGACGTCTTCATTTTCCAGAACAATTCCAATATGTGTGATGCCGGG
>CANHLV010000061.1 GCA_947461495.1 Chitinophagaceae bacterium | reverse complement strand
TGTATTGTATCACGAACTGACGAAGCTAAGGCGCTGGGCATCCGTATGGCAGGTCCGTATTATCAAAACAAAGAAGAGATATTGAAAAACAATGTAGCCGTTTTTTCCAGTAACTATCACTTGTACGGAGATCTGAGCAAAAGAGTGATGGACACACTTCGTCTACTCGCCCCAGTCGTAGAAGTATATTCTGTGGATGAATCCTTTCTCGACCTTACAGGAATCGCCTCTGATAAACTATATGAATATTCTGTTTTTGTAAAACAAACCACTGAACTATGGACTGGTATTCCTGTTTCGATAGGTGTGGCGCCAACAAAAGTATTGTCCAAAGTGGCGAATAGGCTTGCCAAAAAGGATAAAGCAGGAACTCAAGGCGTGATGATACTTCAAACACCCGATCAGCAAATGGAAGCGCTGGAAAGAACAGCTGTCGAAGATATCTGGGGTGTGGGCGGTGCTAATTCCAAAAAACTACGCATGTTCAATATCAACACCGCATGGGATTTAAGAAACATGAATGAAGAATGGGTGAGAAAAAATATGGGCGGCATAGTAGGAGTGAGGCTGGTAAAAGAACTGAAGGGCATCCCCTGCATTGAGATGAAAGATCCTCTGACGACAAAAAAAATGATCGCCACCACAAGGATGTTCGGTAAACCCGTATATGAATTGAATGAATTGAAAGAAGCCGTCGCCACTTATGTCGCCCGTGCTGCAGAAAAACTGCGCCGACAAAATAGTGCGGCCGGTTCTGTCAGCGTGTTTGTGGTAAGCAGCAACAACCGCAACTACGGACAATACGAACCTTCCTATCGGTCCACTTATATTCTTTTACCAGCTGCTACTTGTTTAACCAATGTATTGATTGCACAGGTGATGCCTTTAGTCGATGCCTTGTACAATAAAGGCAACAAGTACATCAAAGCAGGCATTATCCTAGGTAATATCGTTCCTTCCGATATGATTCAATTCAATCTGTTTGAGCCTCCTGAAAATACCAACGCAAAAAAGCTGATGAGCGTGATTGACAATATCAATTTCAGCATGTGCAATGATATTTTAAAATTCGCTTCTTCAGGAACAAAAAGAGACTGGAAGATGAGGCAGGAAATGAGAAGCAACAGATTTACGACAAGATGGGATGAATTGTGTGTGGTGAAGTAAGAGGTTTCAAAGGTTTCAGATGTTCAAAAGGTTAACAGCCCCCTAAATCCCCCAAAGGGCAATGTCATTAAGTTAAGAAATTAGGAATAAAAAGGATTGCAATATATAGTTTTGAGGTTCCGAATCTTAAAACCAATTGCAATCCCATGTTTGATGCAAATATAAAACTCATAGAAGAATTGAAAGAATTTGTTTCGATAGTGAGCTCAGACATTGAGCTGCTAGAACATTTTCGCCAGTCACCGAAGGATTTTGTCCGCAGTAGAAAACTTCCCTTTGAAAAACTAGTACTTCTGATAGCAAAGCTTTGCAAAAAGACGCTGAGCGTTGAAATAGAAAACTTTTTTACTGAATCGGGTGAAACTAAATCCTACTCAGTCAGTGCTTTTGTGCAGCAGCGGATAAAACTAAAGCCAATTTTTTTTTGTATTTGGAATAAGTTTTTATGTAGCACCTGGTACCATTTAAATAAAGATACTGTAAAGCGTTGGAAGGGCTACCGTGTTGTGGCTGCCGATGGCTCAAATGCAACGCTAGTGAACAATGGGGCGCTCATTAAACATTTTGGCGGACAACGTAATCAGGAAAGTTTTTTTACAGTAGCTAAAACCTTTTATTTCTATGATGTACTTAATGAGTTGATATTACTTCCCAAAATAAGTGCATACCGGCATAGCGAATTAAATATGGTGTATGATATGGTTGACAGTACAGAAGAAGATATGCTTCTGATATACGATAGGAACTTCAGTAATTACAAAGTAATAGCATTGCACTTGTGGCAGGAAAAGGAAAGAAAGTTTGTAATAAGAGCAAAGGATAATATTACTATCATTAAAGATTTTGTTAAGAGTGGAGAAGTTTCAGCAATTGTTCAATGGAAATCTACAGTTTCTGCGATGGAAGGATTAAAGAAAAGTGGCTATTTGATTGATAAAAACACCACTCTGAAAGTAAGATTGGTGAGAGTTGAGCTTAATGGATGTACAGAAGTATTGATTACAAATTTGTGGGAAGAGGATGGTCATCCGGCAAGTCAGTTTAAAGAATTATATTTTAAGCGTTGGGGTGTAGAAACAAACATCTCGATACAGAAAAACATTATGCAGCTTGAATCATTCAGCGGCCTTACTGTAGCTGCTGTTGAGCAGGATTTTTATGCAACAGTTTTTATGGCAAATCTTCATTCTGTATTGATAAAAGATGCCCAGAAAACTGTAGAAAACAGCGTAGTCAAAAGAAAATACCCAATGAAAATCAATAAGAATAAGTCGTTTGGAAAATTGAAAATGAATTTCGTGCATTTGTTTTTAACACATGAACCTAAAAACATCCTGCAGATATTGCATGATTTTTTTAAGAAGGAATTGATACCAATAAGAAAAGGAAGAACTTTTGAACGGATAAGAAAAAACCCGCAGTCAAAGAGTAAGTATAAAACATTTACAAACTTTAAACCAGCGTACTAATTCCTTAACTTAATGACATTGCCCAAAGGGGGACTTTGATTGTGTGGAATTAGGAAGTAGGTTCGGAAATGTAATTATCATTCTCTCATGAACGGTGATATTTTATAAATCTTAGTAAAATTCATTCTGTCCAAATATGTACAATAAAAATTCGTGAATTCGTGGCTAACTCAATAAAACATAATCAAAGTCATCCTTTAGGGGATTTAGGGGGCTAAAAAGCCCCTTCCAAAAGAAAGGGGCCAAGACAAACAAACACAATTTGAAAACTATAATGACAAACTTTAATTAATCTGGTTTTTTACCATCCAAAAAAGTATTGATAGTACTAATTTCTGCCTGGTTATTTTCAGTAGGCTTTACTGTGTAATTACTGTAAAAATTTTCAACTTCTGCAAGCTGAACCTGCATTTCCATGTTGCGGCGGAGATAAGCCGGTACTGTTTCATACTCATTGTTAGGATCGGCGGCATTGACATTAAACGATAAGTTTCTCAATTTTGCCAGCCTTTCATTAGCCCGGCGCCTTAATTCTTCAGTTTCGTCCTGCAAAGCGGGCTCCTCAACCGAAGATTTCATGATGGGCTGAGTTGGTTGCGCAACAGGCTCCTCCGCCGCGTTCGTGGATTCTTTAACTACCAGTTGCAGTTCAACAGCAGGCTCGTCTTCCTGTATTGACTGTTTTACAAGTAGTGATTCATCTGTAGTATTGGATTCCTGAATCACAGGCTTTTCCTCAGCATAAATTTGCGTTGGTTTTGTCAGAAAGCCCCCCGACGAAAGGTTGCTTTTGTTTTCCGACTCCTGCTGTACTTTTTGTTCGTTTTTTTCTTCTTTAGCTACTGTTATGGTAACTATATTTGAGCTTTCTATAATGTCATTGACTTCTGCAAAATGGAAAGTGGTTGTGGGTATCTGATCTGCCGATGAAGAAATCTCAAAAAATACTTTTGGTTCTTCTGCAACTTCTTCCTGATAGGCAACTACTATAGTTTCTGTTTCAACCTTTTGTTCTTCAATGATTTTTAAAGTAGGCATCATTGGATCTGACGCTGGAGGAACACTTTCTGTAATTGCCGACACAGCTTCTACAACAGGTTCTTGAATCACTACTTCAGGCTGTTGTTCAATAACCAATGGTGTTAAAATCCTTTCTTCAACAATGTTCTCAATCACGATTTCTTTAGTTACAGGAATAGCTACGGGAGTTGCTTTTGGCAAATCAAGATGAAGAACAACTTTATCTTTGGCTTCTGTATTGTCTTCCTTTGCTTCTTTAGCAAATGGATCTTTTTGTTCAAATCCGGTTGCAATTAAAGTAATGCCTATATCACTTCCCAATGAATTATCGTATCCCAAACCAAGAATCACATCCGTATCTTCTCCTGCTTGAGACAATAAATGATTTTGAATGATTTCAACTTCATCCATAGAAAATTCATGTTCACCTTCGGCACTGTTGATGTTGATCAATATCCATTTAGCACCTTTGATTTCACAGTCATTCAACAATGGAGAAGTCAAAGCATTTTCGATTGCAGTTTGTGCTCTATTTTCACCGGAAGCAGCTGCACTTCCCAAGATAGCAACACCGCCGTCTTTCATTACTGTACAAACATCCGCAAAGTCAACATTAATCTGACCTGTACTGTTGATTACATCCGTTATACATTTTGCAGCAGTTGCCAAAACATTATCTGCTCGGCCAAATGCTTCTTTCATTTTTAAATTGCCAAACTGGTGACGTAATTTATCATTACTGATCACAAGTAAAGTATCCACATTCTCTTTCAATAAATTGATACCCGCCTCAGCTTGTTGCAATCTTTTCTTTCCTTCATAAGCAAATGGAGTGGTAACGATACCAACAGTAAGGATGCCTAATTCTTTGCAAATTTGAGCAATGATAGGAGCACCACCTGTTCCGGTTCCACCGCCCATGCCTGCAGTGATGAAAGCCATTTTGGTGTTGACTTCCAATATGCGTTTTATTTCTTCCAAACTTTCTTCAGTTGCCTGACGTCCAATGGAAGGATTTGCGCCTGCACCCAACCCTTGTGTTAGATGAGGACCTAATTGCACTTTGTTGGGAACTTTACTCAATGCAATAGCCTGTGCGTCTGTATTGCAAATGATAAAATTTACCCCTTCTATATTTTGTCCAAACATGTGATTAACCGCATTACTGCCGCCACCACCGACTCCAATCACTTTAATGATTGAGGATTGTTCTTTAGGTAAATCAAATTGAATCATAAATTGTTATTTGTGGGTTAGTATATTGTAATTAGAATTTAGAGTTTTGAATCTTCTTCTTCTTGAAACATTTCAATCAAATTATTCTTAATAGAATCCATAAAATCTTTGATTGTTTTACGTGGTTTAACTTCAACAGGCGTCTTTTCTGTTTCAACTTCAGTTTTAGCTTCTGTTAATAAAGTCTCATCCACTGCGGGAACAATTTCAACTTGATTATCTACAAGAACTTTTCTAGCAACTACTTCTTTTTCAACGATTATTTCAGCTGCTCTTACTGTATTTTCATAATCGTTGTAACCTTTTAAAATCAAACCGATACAAGTGCTGTACATTGGCATTGCCAATTCTTCAAGATAATCTCCCGACAAATGTTCATTTGGTAATCCAATTCTAGCATTTAGTCCTGTTAGATACTCTGTTAATTGTAACAAATGCTTTAATTGAGAACCACCGCCCGTTAAGATAATTCCCCCGTTCAATGAACGACTATCCAATCCAACTTGTTTCAAGTGATAAGAAACAAAATCCATGATTTCGCTCATACGAGCCTGAATGATATTTGCAAGATTTTTTACAGCAATTTCTTTAGGGGCCATTCCTCTTAATCCGGGAATAGTGATAAATGTATTTGATTTTGCTTCATCACTTAACGCACTACCAAACTGAACTTTCATGGCTTCGGCTTGTGTTTTCAAAACACCCAAACCTTGTTTGATGTCGTTTGTAATATTTTCTCCTCCAAATGGAATGACAGCTGTATATTTTAAAACACCTTCGCAAAAAACAGCCAAGTCAGTGGTTCCACCTCCAATATCAACAATGGCAACACCAGCTTCAAGGTCTTGTTCGCTCATTACAGCAGCAGCAGAAGCAAGGGGTTGCAAGACAAGATCCTTTGTCTTTAATCCTGATTTCTCAACGCTTCTGTTGATGTTTCTAATGGCATTTTTATCTCCAGTAATGATATGGAAATTGGCACCAACTTTCACACCACTGTATCCAATAGGATTGGCAATGTTAGGATGGTTATCAACTGTAAATTGTTGAGGAATCACATCAATAATCTGATCTCCCAAAGGAATATAAGTACGATATTGATCTGCAACCAGGCGATCAATTTCTTCTTGACTGATTTCATCTTCTATATTTTGTCTTACGATATCACCTCTTGTTTGCAAACTTTTAATGTGATGCCCGGCAATACCAACATAAACCTCACTGATTTCCAATTCAGGATTGCTTTTCAAACAATTTTCAAGTGCGGTTTGAATAGCCTTGATGGTTTGGTCGATGTTCAATACCATTCCATGTTGCACACCATTGCTATTGGCGCGCCCAAAACCAAGAATTTCAAGTTTACCAAATTCATTTTTGCGTCCTGCGATGGCAGCGATTTTTGTAGTACCTATATCTAAGCCTACAATGATGGGTTGTTCGTGTTGCATAGTGATTCGTGTTTGTGTGTTTGTATAATTTTAATTGTTTTAGTTTTTATGTTTAATACTCATTAGCTATTTTAGGTTTGTTAGTAACAGTTTTAGTCTCCGTTTTTTTTTGAGGCATCAGCTCTTTTGGATTTGCTGTTGGTTTGTTAGCCCCCTTATTCCCCCAAGGGGGAGATTGTTTGTTGTTTGTTTTATTTGTTAATGCAGACTTTGTAGTTGCCGCAGTTTTCAAAGTCGCAGGTTTTGCTATAATAGGCTTTGATGCTGCAGGTTTTACTGAAACAACTAAAGGAGCTGACTTTGGAACAACCACTACAGGAGTAACTGCAGGTATCGTTTGACCGTTACTGTTATCGACAGCTTCTTCCCTTTGAATAGATTTGTTTATCAACTCAGGACTAGTAGTATTGTGTTCGTTATCAGGCAACATAGACTGTGTAGTATCAGATGCCATCAATGAAGAATAGGTAGCCAAGGCCTTCATCAATTGTATTGTTTGAACTGAATCTGCAGCAATATCTTTCATTCCGTTAATTGTCGCTACCATTTGGCCTTTGTATTCGAGATTGATTCTATTATATCTCGACCAGCCATAAACTGGAATTACTTTCTTATAAAACAATTTTAATTTTTCAAATTTGGCTTGCATATCAGATACATCTCCAAAAGTAATCAGCTGATCTCCTATTTTAGGAATCAATTCGAATTTCATGTCATTGTTAATATTCACCTGATCAATGATGGCCATCAGAAATGCATCTTTCTGTATAAACAAACTTAATTTTCTCACATCTTCAAGCAGGCCACTGTCTTTGGCAGAAAGTACTTTCAAAGGTGTTGGAAAATTTGTAAACACCGGAAGCCTTGCAGCATGTCTATCGCTTAGAGGCAACATATTTTTGTTGTTATCGATATAATAAGAACTGCCATCGTTACAAAATATTCTCGCTACTGGATCCTTTTCAGTAATGGAAACTTTCAATACGCCATTCTTATCAAAATAAAGTTCAGCCTTGTTAATCCATACATCTTTTTTTATTTCCATCTCCATAGTATCCAAGTTGAAGTCGCTGATTCTTCTCCCTTTTATCATTTCACCGGTGCTGTTTTGCAACAATGTGATGATGTCTTGTTTGTTGATGAAAAAATTATTGTTTACACCGCCGATTTCGATATCAATACCTGTACAAACAGTTTCATGTTTTTTATTGAGTGCAGCAACAAGCAATACAACACCACCTATCCCCAGTAAAGACCAGAGACTGATCGTCAGTATTTTTTTAAGTTTATTTTTTTCGAACATTGCTATTATTTAAACTTGCTTATACTATTATATTTTTTATGGGTGTCACCAAAGTATCAATATCTCCTGCGCCAGCTGTGATCAACATTTCAATTTCACCTTTTGCTTTTTTTTCCAAGACCCAATTCAACAAATCTTCTTTAGAAAAACAAACCACTTTTTCTGACTGCATTAATTCTTTTATCATTTCACTTTCCACTCCTTCAATGGGCTTTTCCCTTGCAGGATAAATCGGCAATAAAATAATTTCATCAGCCAGATGTAATGAATCTGCAAAACCTGTTGCAAAATCTCTTGTCCTTGTGTACAAATGAGGTTGAAAAATCACTGTACATTTTTTATCTGCAAAAAGTCCTTTCGCTCCTTTAATCAATGCACTCAGTTCTTGCGGATGGTGTGCATAATCATCAATCATCACTATTTCATCAGTCTTAATGATGTATTCAAATCTTCTTTTTACACCTTTGAAAGCGGCTAAAGCCTTTCGAATTTTATCATCTTCAACTCCTGCTCTTCTTGCTGCAACAATAGCAGCCACCGCATTTTCAACATTGTGCATCCCGCCCATATTCAGTTCAAAACCCTCCACCACTTCAGTTCCAATATGAACATCAAAATAATAAGAGCCGTTTTTCATTTTCAGATTGGCAGCAAAACAATCCGCTGATGCATCTGTGCTGCTATATGAAAGCTGATGCTTGG